>JAUILJ010000586.1 GCA_030433055.1 Polyangia bacterium | reverse complement strand
ACCGGATCGATCAGCTGCACACGCTCGACGCCGCCCAGCTCATCAGCGCGCTCCATCAACCTGCCCAGCAGCTCCAGCGAGCCCACGAAGACCACGCGGGCGTCGCTGTGATTGAGGATGTAGGCCGCCTGAGGCGCGGTGGAGGCTGGATAGACCGGTACGCAAGCTGCACCCGCCGCTTGGATCCCGAGCGCAGCCGCCATCCACTCCACTCGGTTCTGACCGAACACCGCCGCGCGCTGACCCGCTTCAAGACCGAAGTCACACAACATCCGCCACACTGCCGCGACCTGCGCAGCGTGCGTACGCCAGCTCAAGGGCTCGAAACCGCTGCGACGCTTGTTACCCTGCGGCAACTGGTCCGACGCGGGGAGCATGAAGCGTGGCAGCTCTCCGTGCTTCGCGGCGGCCTCCAACAAGACCAGCGCGGCGTTCTCGACCTTCAAGTACGGCGTGACATCCATGCTTCCCCCAAGACTCACTTCTCGCGTTTGCTCCGCGTTTACTCTCGTAGATCGCTCGCTGAGCCTTGGAGGTCCTCCAAGCGCTCTTCCAGGTCGATCAGACGGCTCTCCAGTTCGTGCAGTACGTGTAGCGTGCGCTCCTGGTCGCGCCGCGTCGGCAGACCCAGGCCCGACCAGAGCCCAGCGCTCACGCTGTCCGCGGCGCGCTTGAGCCTGGTCGCCGCGCCGAGGCACCCCGCGACAGGCTCGAGCAATAGCGGGTTCTTGAGCACGCTATCGAGGTAGGGTGTGGTGGCGTTGTCCCACGCCTTGAAGTAACGCTTGAACGCGCCCCAGGGACTGACGGATTGAAGACTCATGGCGCCCTCCTGCGCTTGAGCTCCGATCCTAGCGCGTCCGCTGACGCCGCTTCGACCTCCGCTTCGAGGAAACTCCGCAGGTCGCGGTTGGATGCTTCGAGCGCCTCCACCATGGGGAAGTGCCCACAGCGGGGATAAAGCTTGAGATCCGCGTGCCGGAGCTGACGCATCAGGCGGTAAGCCACGGGCAGGGTCGAGATGCAGTCTTCCCTACCCCACAGCAAGAGCACCGGCTGCTGGATCTCGCCGTAGCGATGCTCCTGGCGCCGGAAGCGCTGGGCGCGCAGGGTAGCCAGCGCCGCGGCTTTGCTGCCTGGAAGCTCGAGCAGCTGCTCGACCCGGCGCACTCGATCGGGGGTGATGCGGGTGCGATCGTAGTACGCGATGGGCATGGTGCGCTCCACATGACCGTGACCGCTCCAGCCGAACATCCACTCCCCGATCCCGTCGGCGCGCGCCAACACCATCCACGCCGGCAGTTGATCCTCGAACACCCAGGCGTCGTAGAGCGCGAGCCGGGCGACGCGCTCGGGAGCCGCGAGGCTCACGGCCAACGCCACTGAGGCTCCCCAGGAGTGCCCCACCACCGAGGTCCGGGAAATCCCCAGGTGATCCAGCAGCGCGAGGACGATGCGCGCTTGCGCCGCGGGAGAGTAGTCCCCGGCGCCGCGGCTGCTGTAACCGAAGCCCTTGAGATCCAGGGCGATCACTCGATGCTGATCGCTCAGCGCGGGGACGACGTCGTCCCACGCATCGAGCGAAGACGCGTAGCCATGCAGGACGACCACGGCGGGTCCCCGCCCCGTCGCGCGATAGCGGATGCGCGCACCACACACGTCAGCGTAGCTGTCCTGGCGCGGGGCCCCGGGAACGGGCCCCTCGTAGAAAGCCGGACTGCTGAACCGCCAGTGCACCATCGCCTCCGTCACTACCCCATGTTGCAACGCAACAACGCAGTCCGTCTTGCTCCATCCGAGCGTCGGTCGTCAAGGCCTTTTGTTTCGCGACGCAGCATGCATCAACGGTGAGAATACACACAGTATTTAGGGATATTTCTGCCACAGGCGCCGGACCAAGCGGCGTTTTTTGTTGCAACGCAACATTTCGATTGACCGGCTCGGGGCCGCTGCCCTAGCTTGGGGGCGTGTTCAATCAGCAGCCCAGGCACGGCGTGATCTGGAGCAAGTTGCTCGGCGAGTGGTCACGCCTGCTTTCCGAGGCAGCCGCGCTTTCTTGGACACCTGCGCTTTCCTGGACAGCGGTGCCCCACGGCCCAGGCGCGCTGCACGAGCTGTGGCTGCGCGGCGCAGCACTGATGCCTGTGGGGATGTTCCCTCCGGGAATCACCGCTGGCTCCGCGAGTACCCGTGCGGGCGAAGCGCTGGTTGGCGAGCTCGCGAGCCTCGCCCTGGGACGCTGGTTGCACTGGGTAGACGCGAGCGCTTGGCTCGCGAAAGATACGTTGAACTACGTGCTGCGGCTGCAGGTGGAGTTCGCGCAGGCGAGCCAGGAACTCCACGCGCAGAGCCTGAGCGGGAACCCCTGAGCGAGGACGAGAGGGAGGCTTCGTGAAACTGGAAAGCTGTCGCGCAATCATCACGGGTGGAGCCAAAGGCATGGGTCAGCACTTCGCTCAGCGGCTGTTCGAGCTTGGCGCGCGAGTCGCCGTGGGCGACGTGGACGATGCCGGCCTCGAACGCTTGCCCAGCGGCATTCATCGTAGGCGCCTCGACGTGAGCCAAGAGTCCGAGTGCGAGCAGTTCGTCACCTGGGCACGAGAGACCATGGGAGGCCTCAACCTGCTGGTGAACAACGCGGGCATCATCCGCGATGGCCTGCTGGTGAAGCGGGCCCGCGACACGGGCGCGCTGTCGAAGATGGCCAGGGCCGACTGGGATGCGGTCACCGCGGTCAACCTCAGCGGCGCCACGTTCATGGCTCGGGAGTTCGCCTTCCAGGTCGCTGAAAGCGAGGAGCGCCCGAGCCTGATCGTGAATATGTCTTCGGTCTCACGCCACGGAAACCGCGGACAGACCAGCTACGTCGCCGCCAAGGCGGCGCTCGCGGCGAACGCGGTGACGTGGGCGCGAGAGCTCGCCCGATTCGGCACTCGAGTCGTAGGGATCGCGCCGGGTATGGTGGAGACACCGATGACTCAGGGCATGAACCAGAAGGCGCGGGACGCGCTGGTTGCGGCCATCCCCGTTGGACGCATCGGCGTCCCCGAGGACCTGTGGCTCGCCCTGCGCTTCTGCATCGAGTGCGACTACTTCAACGCCCGCGTGCTCGACGTGGACGGTGGCCTTGTGATGACCTGAGCGACGCGGGGGGAGGCATGCGCTACATCGAACTCATCAGCGAGCGGCCGCTCATCTGGGGCCTGTTCCTGGTCTACATGCTGGGCACGAGCTACCTCGCTTGGCTCGGCCACAAGCGAACGACGGACATCCGCTCCTTCGCCGTGGGCAGCGGTAACATGAACCCTTGGGTCGTTGGTATCACGCTGGCTGCGTCGATCGCGTCGACCGCGACGTTCGTGATCAACCCGGGCTTCGTCTACGTGCACGGCCTCTCCGCGTTCATGCACCTCGGTCTTTCCGCAGGGCTAGGCATCGCCGTGGGGCTGATCGTGATGAGCGCTGGTTTCCGCGCGATCGGCGAGAAGCACAAGGCTATCACGCTGCCGCAGTGGACCGGCAAGCGCTACGACTCGAAGGCGCTCTCGGTGTTCTTCGCTGCGGTCAACCTGCTCAGCCTGAGCTTCGTAGTGCTGATCGTAGGCGGTCTCTCGATCGTGATGCAGCAGACGTTGGGGCTCAACAACCTGGAGAGCCTGCTGCTCATCGTGGGCTTCGTCTTCAGCTATGTGTTCGTCGGAGGCACCTACGCGCACGCCTACACCAACACGCTCCAGGGTGTGATCATGCTGGTGGTGTCCGTGGTGATCATCGCCAGCGGAGCGCACTTCTTCAGCGACGGGGTCGACGCCTTCATGGATCGCATCGCGGCGCAGGATCCGAACCTGGTTCTCGGAGTCAACCCGAAGAGCCCGCTGTTCAGCAGCCCGTTCACCGTCTACGTCGCGGGCTTCATCATTGGCTTCGCGTTGGTGTGTCAGCCGCACATCATGACCAAGGCGCTCTATGTCAAGGGCAAGCGAGAGGTCCGACAATACCTCGCGGTAACGCTGATCAGCTTCGGCATCTTCACCGCGTTGCTGCTGGTTGGTTTGTACGCCCGGGTGATGGAGCTACCCAAGGAGGCGCTGCTGGATCCGGCCACTGGCGCCTTCCGGCAGGACCAGGTGATGGCAGTGTACCTGGCCAACAGCTTCGGCCCGGTGATGCTCTCCATCGTCACCGTCGCCTTGCTCGCCGCTGGGATGAGCACGCTCGACGGCATCCTCGTCGCGCTCTCGAGCATCGCCGCGAATGACCTGTTCCTGAACCTCACGGAAAACAACCTGCTCAGGAAGTACGAGGAGCCTCAGCGCGCTCGCATCGCGCACCGAGCGTCTCAAGCCATCTTGTTGGCGATCGGTGTGGCCGCGCTCCTGATCTCGATTCAGCCACCGAAGCTGCTGGGGATCTTCGGCCAGGTCGGCGTGTACGGGATCGTCGCGGCGTCCACCGTACCTATCCTGTTCGGCATCCTGTTCAAGCGCATGGACAAGCGCGCTGCGCTGGCCGCCGCCTGCACCGGCCTAATCGTGCACTTCAGCTTGTACGGATGGGCCAGCTGGGCAAAAGCTCGAGGCATGCAGCTCTCCGATGGGCTGCTCGGGAGCACAGCGCTGGGCTGGATGTTCGACCAAGGCGCGGTGCAGCTGGGACTGCTGAACCCCGGCGTGACCGCAACGTACGGGCTCATCCTGAGCAGCGTCATGGGCCTGCTGGGTGTCGCGCTGGCGCCCAAGCTAATTCCTCAGGGCAACGATCTACAGCAACCCGAAGGCGCCGAGGGCCGCGCCGAGCAGTCGCGTTTTGCCTCCCGGGATGCGCACCCCAGCGCCAACGCCTGAGCAAGCCCCCGGGAGTTCCTGCGCGTGCAGGGCGCGAGGCATACGACGCTCTGCCGTGTCAGGCAGCGAGGCGGATCCCAGAGAACATCCAGCGCTGCCCCGGGTAGAAGAAGTTCCGGTAGGTCGGGCGGAAGTGGCTCTGACTGGTCACGCACGCGCCGCCGCGCAGCACCTGCTGGCTGACCATGAACTTGCCGTTGTACTCACCCAGGGCGCCTGGCGCGGCCTTGAAGCCAGGGTATGGCGCGTAGGCGCTCGCGGTCCACTCCCACACGTCACCGTGCATTTGGCTGAGGCCAGGCGCTGAGCTTGCGCGAGGGTGGAGCGCTCCACTCTCGACGAAATTTCCCTGGGGATCCTTCAAGGTCTGCGCCGCCGCTTCCCACTCGGCCTCGCTCGGCACCCGGGCCTTCGCCCAGCTGGCGAAGGCATCCGCCTCGAAGTAGCTCACGTGGCAGACCGGCGCGCTCGAATCGAGGGGCTCCAGGCCGCCCAGGGTAAACTCGAAGAACTCTCCGTCTCGCTCGACCCAGTAGAGCGGCGCGCACCAGCCTTCCTGCCGCACGCTGGCCCAGCCATCGCTCAACCAGAGCAGCGGTGCCCCGTAGCCCCCGTCGCGCACGAACTCCAGGAACTCTCCGTTGGTCACCGGCCGCGAAGCCAGGCGATAGTCCTCGAGGTGTACCTGGTGCTGCGGCCCTTCGTTGTCGAAGTGAAAGCCTCCTCCAGCGTGCCCCAGTGACTTGAGCCCTCCCCCAAA
>JAUILJ010000585.1 GCA_030433055.1 Polyangia bacterium | reverse complement strand
CAGCCGTCAGGGTGTTGAACACCTCGCTCATGGCCTCCATCGCGTCCTGGGTTGGCGCCCCGGCCTCGACCTGATCGAGGACCTCCGGCTCGGGGAGCATCAGCAGCAGGCCGCCCATCCGCGCCACGGCCTCCACATCGGCCAAGATGATCCCACGAAGGAGGTCGCTGTCCCCCACCAGACGCGCCCCGTAGAACTCGGCGAGGTCTTCAGCGCCCTGCTTGACCACTTCGAGCCTGACCTCACTGCCAACCAGAGCCGCGATGCAGTGCTCGAGCGCTGCCGCAGCAGGCAGCTCGAACGGCTCGAAGTCGGGTTCCGGTGGTGGAAGGTTCGAGGACGCCACGGGCGCTTCCGCTGCTGCGACGTCGCCTGCGACATCGGCTGCTGCTGCGTCGCCTGCGGCGTTGGCCTCATCACCCGGGGAGCCAGCCGCGGCGGCGCCCTCCTCCGAACTACCGGCAAACGACTCCCGAGGCACGCCCGCCCCCTCCGCGGTGACTTGCCGTTGCCCAGGAGCCGCGTCCGCCGATTCCGCCTCTGGCGGAGCCGCCCCAGTGCTACCGGGCGGCTCGCTCCCGCGCAACCTGAGATCGAGATCGCCGGGGCTATAGAGCACGCGCTCGAGCTTGGCCAGGCGTCGCTTGAGCTCAGTATTTTCCACACGCAAACGCGAGAGTTCCTGCTGTTGCCGCCAGTAAGTCTCGATCTCGGCTCGCCGCTTGCGCGCCTGGTCGCGAAAATGACGCGCGGATGTCGTGCTCGGTACCCAGGTGCTCTTCGCCGACTCGAAGGTGGCGTGAGCCGCAGGGGTGGTGTCGAACACCCCGCGCGCGCTCCGCTCCAAATCCGGGTCCGAGCTGTGGTGGGTCAGAAACCAGAGGATCCCGTCGCGCCCCTCGATCCGCTGCAGGGTGGGACGAAAGACCCCGGGATCGACCGCGACGAGGCGCTCGACCTCCAGGTACCAGCGCCCCTCACGCCGAAGCAGGCGTTTGGCGCGCGCCCCATCCAATAAGTCACCCGTCATGGGGTCCTCGAAACAGGTCTGATGGCTCGGAAATCCTGACTCACACTCTGGAGATCGGACGCTGAGCGAGTTTCTAAAGCCAAGCCTGGACGCCGGGTCACAGAAGTGAGCAAAACCCTTGCACAGTGGGAACTTCTGGAGCATAAGGCCATCCCCCAAGCGGGGTTTTCACTCCGTTTGAGTCCGACTACTTGCGAAGGTGGCGGAATTGGCAGACGCGCTAGATTCAGGTTCTAGTGGGGTAACTCCCGTGGAGGTTCAAGTCCTCTCCTTCGCACAGACCTAACTGCTTGAAATGGCCCCACGCCTCGGCGTCTGGGGCCGTTTCGCATTTTTGCGCTGACCAGCAGGCTCGCCGCACTCGGTGGAGGCCGGCTTCGGGTCTTGCGCAAAAAGACTTCAGACGCCCACGACTCGCGCCGTTTGTTCAGCCTGAGCGGCTTGATGTGGTGCGGAGGTAGCCGCCACTGGTCAGCCAACGCTCACCCACTCGGCGCTGCCGAACCAACAGGCGAGAGACGGATGAAGATACTGATCGTGGATGATAGCAAGGCCATGCGCATGATCGTGCGCCGCACGCTGAGGCAGGCGGGGTACGGGAAGCATGAGGTCGAAGAAGCCGAGAACGGCCGGGACGCCCTGGACAAGATCCGCAGCGCGGCGCCGGATCTGGTGCTCTCCGACTGGAACATGCCGGAGATGAACGGGATCGAGCTGCTCGAAGCGCTGGGCGCTGATGGACCGAGCGTGAAGTTTGGCTTCGTGACCTCCGAGGGCACCGCCGAGATGCGCGCGCGAGCTTCGTCTGCGGGTGCGTTGTTCCTCATCTCCAAGCCGTTCACCGTCGAGAACTTCCAGCAAGCGCTCGAGCCCGTAGTCGCCTGAAACGGACCTAGGGTCTCCCGCGTACCTGTACGCCGTGGGAGGCTCTCGGTATGGCGAACTACTACGATAGCGACGATCTAAAGAAGTTTGGCGGCATCGCCGACTTCAGCCCCGAACTCGCCGAGCGGTTCTTCGCTTGGTACGGCGAGGTGTTCAAGGACGGGGCACTCAGCGCCAGAGAGAAGTCGCTGATTGGGTTGGCCGTCGCCCACGCCATCCAATGCCCGTACTGCATCGACTCGTTCACCACGGGTAGCCTCGAGAAAGGCGCTGACCGCGAACAGCTCACCGAGGCGATTCACGTCGCCGCCGCTGTTCGGGGTGGGGCCAGTCTCGTGCACGGAGTCCAGATGCGGAACCACGCCGACAAGGTCAGCATGTGATGGGTGCGCCCATCCGCTCGCAGCGCGCCCGCAGGTTGCCCCTCGCGGAGCCGTCGACGCAACTGCAGGCGCTCCGCGCCGAGGCGCTGCCCCAGGAGTTCGACGCAGCACTTGATTCCGCAGGGTTATGGCCACTGAAGCCGACCAAGCTCGAGATCCTGCAGGTGAACGTGGGCAAGCTGTGCAACCAGACCTGCCGCCACTGTCACGTGGATGCGGGTCCCGACCGAAAAGAACAGATGTCGCGGGAGACCTTCGAGCTGTGCTTGAAGGTGCTGAGCAACAGCTCGATCCCCGTGGTTGACATCACGGGGGGCGCCCCCGAGCTGAACCCACACTTTCGCTGGTTCGTCGAGGCCGTGAGGGGGCTAGGTCGCCATGTGATGGACCGCTGCAACCTCACGATCTTCGAGACGCGTTCTGGCGCCGACCTACCGGAGTTCTTCGCCAAGCACGACGTTGAAGTGATTTGCTCTCTCCCCCACTACCGCGCTCTCGGAACGGATAGCCAACGGGGCGAGGGCGTGTTCGAGAAGAGCATCCGCGGGCTCAGGCGCCTGAACGCCCTGGGCTACGGTCGCGGAAGCCACCGACTGGTGTTGGTCACCAACCCTGTGGGCGCTTTCCTCCCGGCAAGCCAAGCATCCCTCGAGCGAGAGTGGAGGCAGGTGCTCGCCGAGCGCCACGACGTCCACTTCGACTCCCTGATCAGCATCACGAACATGCCGATCAGCCGCTACCTCGAGTGGCTGCTGGATAGCGGAAATCTGCAAGCCTATTTGTCGAAGCTCGCTGCAGCGTTCAACCCCTTGGCCGCTCGTGGCGTGATGTGCCGCAACACACTCAGCGTCGGGTACGACGGAACGCTCTATGACTGCGACTTCAACCAAATGCTCGATCTGAGCCTGGGTGGGAGGGTCGGTCACATCCGAGATTTCGACCTGGAAGCCCTCGCAGCGCGGACCATTCGCGTCGACCGTCACTGCTTCGGCTGCACCGCGGGCGCGGGCTCGAGCTGCGGCGGAGCGACCACCTGACTGCGGCGGCTGCCTGGACTGCCGCGACCACTTGAAACTGGGCGCGGTCTCGAAGGAAGGCGCCGCACGCGAGGCACCTGCTGACGCGCTGAGACCCGTTTGCGCACGCGTTGGAGCCGGAGTAGCGTTGGAGGTTCATGGCGTATGAACCCGGCACGGTGATCCAGGAGCGATATCGCATCCTGGCCAAGATCGGTTCTGGTGCCCATGGGGTCGTATACCGAGCACGAGACTTGGAGACCCGCGGCGAGGTTGCGCTGAAGTTCCTGGGTGCTGGCTTTGGTTTTGACCCCCAGTACAACCGGCGGCTGGAGCGCGAGGCGCAAGCGATGGCGAGCCTGCGCGGCACTCATGCGGTGCATGTTCACAACATCCGGCACGCTGACGACGGACTGACGTACATCGTCATGGAGATGCTCCACGGCCAGAACCTGGAAGATTACCTCGCCCAGGCTGAACAACTCGGCGGACAAATCAAGCCGGATCGCCTGCTGATGCTGCTGCGGCCAGTCGTCGACACGTTGGAAGCTGCCCACGCTCAAGGCATCGTGCATCGCGACCTCAAGCCCGCCAACATCTTCGTCGTCGACAAGCAGCACGGTGGCGGTGTGCGCCTGCTCGACTTCGGGCTAGCGAAGGTACTGAAGGCAAGCGCCCTCACTGACGACGGTATGGTGGCGGGTTCACCGAGCTACATCGCCCCCGAAGCGTGGGCGGGCAACCCGCGCATCCTCGACCACCGTATCGACGTATTTGCGCTGGGTGTCATCGTGTTTCGGGCGTTGAGCGGCCACCTGCCGGCGCCGCGCGGCGGCCTGATCAACACGATGCAGTGGGCGACCAAGGGTGACCGGCCTAGCCTTCAGGCGCTCCGCAGGGCATTGCCTCCAACCATTGATTTCTGGGTGGAAAAAGCCTTGGCGATCGCTCCGGAAGATCGCTTCCAGAGCGTGCGCAGCCAGCTGAACGCGCTGGAGGCGATCTTGGCGACGCCGGTCACGAGCCCGTTCTAGAGCGCTAGAACGAGCCTCCGAGCGTGGCCATGCTGCCGCCTCTGAGCCCACGAACGTCGAAGCGCAGGGCTTGCTGGCGTCGCTTTGCTCGCGCCTGTGTATCCAGGGTGCCGCTCGCCGCGCCGTTGCCTGAACCCAGCCAGAGCACGGTCGCGACGCCCAGCGAGACCACCCCCACACCGAAGCCGATGTCGCCGATCAAGCGGCTCTGCTCGATCGCATCGCGGTCGGAGCTCGCGCAGTTCGGCGCACAGCCACTGGAGTCCAGGTCATCCAGCTTGCTCGACGCGTCCAGCCAAAAGCCCGTAGCGACACCGAAGCCCACGACACCAAGACCAACGAACGCCCAGGGCAACGCGCTAGCGGATGCGGCGCCCTGCTCATCGTCTCCGCCCGGGGTGTCTTCGATGTCCGGCCCACCAGCGCTGGTGTCGAGCTTTGCGCCGGCCTTGACCGCCTTGTTCTTCTGCCCTTCCAGCAGCGTAACGGTCTTCTCCGAGGTAGTGCCGTCGGGAAACGTGAACTTGAAGGTGTGCTTGCCAGGATTGAGGCTGACGGCGCGGCCCGCGTGGGCGTCCTCATCTACGGGCTGGCCGTCCACCGCCACGTGAACATCCTTCACGTCAGCGCCTTCCACTTCGAAGACGACCGTTGGCAGGCTCGACTCCACCTCCGTGAGCCATTGAGCGCAGTCTTTTTGAACCGCCGCGAGGCAGGTTTGGCTAGCGCACACCAGCAGCTGCTCACGAGCTCCCATCAGATCGCCGTCGCGGCGCATGGTCTGTGCGTTCACGTAACTATCCGCACACTGCTGCTGGTTCGGTGCGTCCTCGGCCGCCAGGGCCGAGGCAGATAGCAGACAGCCCGCTGCGGAGAGAGCGAGCCTGGCGGTGGTGCGACGAAGCAATGGCGAGCGACTCACTTGAGGCATTCCGTCTTCACGTGTTTGATCCCCTTGGAATCAACCCAAACTGGCGAGCTGCAGTCAACGGCAGGCTTTGCAGCAGGCTTCGCGGTGGGCTTCGGCTCGGGCGTAGCGGGCGGGCGATCCGCCTTGGGAGTCTTCTCCGGATCACGCTTCACGGCAGGCCCTGGAGGCTGCGGCGCGGCCTTGGTGGCCTGGGACGCCTCCTTCTGCGCGGCGAGCTCGTCGATGTCGGGTACGTCTTTCTGATCGAGATCTGCTGGTGCGACCGGCTCTGTCGCGGGGCCCTCTGTTGTAGGGCGCTCTGTTGTAGGGCGCTCTGTCGCCGGGGTGGC
>JAUILJ010000584.1 GCA_030433055.1 Polyangia bacterium | reverse complement strand
CATCTGGGTCTGTGGTTATGGATCGCCGGTCTGGCGGCCCGCGTTCGAGCACGCCGAGCGCTTGCCGGGTTACGTCGGGGGCTTCGTCAGGCGCTTCTGGCAAGGTTCGACCGACCACCGAGGAGTTCCTGGAGCGCCTGGGCGGGTCGTGACACTACTGCCCGGAGGCGAGCTCGACACCGTCTGGGGCATGCTCTATCGACTCCATGCGGAAACACAGGGTAGCATCCTGAAGGCGCTCGACGTGCGTGAGCAGGGGGGGTACGAGCGCCTGGAACTCGACGTACGCGTCCCTGGAGACAAGCGCCAGGCGCTCCGGGCGCTGACCTATGTGGCCACGCCGGACAACACCAACTACCTGGGGCCAGCGCCGCTGAACCAGATCGCAGCACAGGTGGTCAAGAGCCGCGGGCCGAGCGGCGCGAACATCGACTACGTGCTGGAGCTCGACCGAGCGCTGCAGCGCCTGGGCGTGGTGGATGACCACGTCAGCGAGTTGGCAGAACACGTGCGCGCCGTCACGGCGGGCGGCTTCAAGAAAGAAACGGGCAACGAGTGACGACCACGACCAGCACCAGCAAGCGCCACAGCAAGAAGTCTGGCGCCAAGGCTTCCAGCAGCAGCCCCCGCAACACATCCAGCAATGGCAAGAGTCGTCCCGCCTCCCAGCTCGCCGGGCTCGAGCTGGATCACGTCTACATTCAAGGGGCGAGTGAGCACAACCTGAAGTCGGTCGACGTGCGCATCCCCAAGCGCAGCCTCGTGGTGCTGAGCGGTGTCTCGGGATCGGTCAAGTCGTCCCTCGCCTTCGACACGTTGTACGCGGAAGGCCAGCGGCGCTACGTCGAGAGCCTCTCGGCCTACGCGCGCCAGTTCTTGGGCCGCTTGGACAAGCCGAAATTCGACGCGATTCGCGGTCTCTCCCCCACGATCAGCATCGAGCAGAAGACGACCGGCAACAATCCGCGCTCAACCGTCGGAACCATCACCGAGATCGCGGACTACTTGCGCGTCCTGTACGCGCGCGTGGGGCGCCAGCACTGTCATCAGTGCGGAGAGCTAGTCTCCGGTCAGAGCGCGCAGCAGATCGCACATGAGCTCGCGGCGTTGCCGAGCGGAACCAAGTTGATCTTGCTGGCGCCGTTGCTGGTCAACCGCAAGGGCGAGCACCGGGATCTGCTGGATCGCGCGCGCGCTTCAGGCTACGTGCGCCTGCGGGTTGACGGCGAGATCGTCGAGACCGAGGGCCTGGAGGCGCTGGACAAGCGCAAGAAACACTTCGTCGAGGCGGTGATCGACCGCGTCGTGGTCCGCGACGGTGACTTGGCGCGGCTCTACGACTCGGTGGAGCAGGCGCTCGGCGCAGGGGAAGGGCAGCTGATCGCCCACTACGACGCCAAGGACCGCGTGTTCTCGGAGCACCTGGCGTGCACGAAGTGCGGCATCAGCTTCCCCGAGCTCACACCTCAGAGCTTCAGCTTCAACAACCCCCAGGGCATGTGTCCCGACTGCAATGGCCTCGGCACCCGCGTGAGCATCGACCCGGGCCTGGTGATCCCGGATCCGAGCCTGAGCCTGGATGAAGGTGCCGTGGTTCCGTGGGGAGAAGATGTGTCCAGCAAGACCAACTGGGCCCACGGGTTTCGCGGTCAGATCATCAAGTACCTGGGTATCGACCCGAAGAAACCGATCAAGAAGCTCAGCAAGAAGCAGTATCAGGAGCTGCTGTGGGGTACCGGGGAGAAGAGCTACAAGGTCAAGTGGAGCGGGAAGACGGGTCAGGGCAGCTTCGAGATCGAGTGGGAGGGCCTGATCCCCAGGCTCATGCGCCGCTTCTCCCAGACCAAGAGCGAGCGCGCCAAGCAGTGGTATGCGCGCTTCGTGGGTGACGCGGACTGCACCACCTGCAACGGGGGTCGCATGCGCGCGGAGAGCGCCGCCGTGAAGGTCGGGGGGCACGGTCTGGTGGAGCTCTCGAAGCTCACCGTGGATGCCGCGAGCGAGATGTTCCAGAAGCTGAACCTGAAGGGCGCCGACCAGGTGATCGCCGCCGAGGTGCTCAAGGAGATCAAGAGTCGCCTCGACTTCTTGCGCGCTGTCGGGCTCGGTTACCTGTCGCTCGATCGCGCCGGCCCGACGCTGAGCGGCGGCGAGTCTCAGCGCATTCGGCTGGCCAGCCAGGTCGGCTCCGAGCTCACCGGGGTGATCTACATCCTCGACGAGCCATCGATCGGCCTGCACCAGCGGGACAATCAGCGCCTGCTGGCGACGCTGATCCGCATGCGCGACATCGGCAACACGGTCGTGGTCGTGGAGCACGATGAGGACACCATCCGTGCCGCCGATCACGTGATTGACTTCGGCCCCGGCGCTGGCGTCCAAGGGGGCAAGGTCGTCTACGCCGGGGACATGCCGGGGCTGTTGCGCTGCAAGGACTCGCTCACCGGCGCGTACCTCAGCGGCGCTCGGGAGGTGAGCCTGCCTGACGCTCGTCGGCAGCCGACCGGCTTCGTGGAGGTGCGAGGCGCTCGGGAGAACAACCTGCGAGACGTCTCGGTGAAGTTCCCCCTGGGCGTGCTGACCGCCGTCACGGGCGTGTCCGGAGCTGGCAAGAGCACCCTGGTCAACGACATCCTGTACCCCGCGGCAGCTCGGGAGCTGAACAACGCCACCAGCAAGGTCGGGAAGCACTCGAAGATCCTCGGCCTCGACCAGCTGGACAAGGTGATCGACATCGATCAGCGGCCCATTGGGCGCACCCCGCGCTCGAACCCGGCGACCTATATCAAGGTGTTCGACGAGATCCGTAACTTCTTCGCCGAGCTACCCGACGCCAAGGTTCACGGCTACAAACCGGGGCGCTTCTCGTTCAACGTCAAGGGCGGGCGCTGCGAGAGCTGCGAGGGCGATGGCGTGCGCAAGGTCGAGATGCATTTCCTTGCGGATGTATACGTCCGCTGCGACGAGTGCCAGGGCAAGCGCTTCAATCACGCGACGCTCGCGGTGCGCTACAAGGGGTTGAGCATCGCGGACGTGCTGGAGCTCACCGTCGCCGAGGCGCTGGAGATCTTCAAGGCGCACCCCAAGGTCAAGGGGCCGCTCTCCTTGCTGGCGGAGGTGGGAGTCGACTACCTGCACCTGGGCCAGCCGTCCCCGACGCTCAGCGGTGGGGAGGCTCAGCGCATCAAGCTGGCGCGGGAGCTGTCCAAGCGAGCCACCGGGCGCACGCTGTACATCCTGGACGAGCCAACGACCGGCCTACACTTCGAGGACGTGCGCAAGTTGCTGGGTGTGCTCCAGCGCCTGGTGGACGCTGGTAACAGCGTCGTCGTGATCGAGCACAACCTCGACGTGATCAAGACCGCCGACTGGATCGTCGATTTGGGACCAGAGGGTGGCCCCGGTGGAGGCCAGATCCTCGCGGAAGGCACGCCGGAGCAATTGACCCGCGTCGCGGGGTCACACACCGGTCAGTTCCTCAAGCCACTGCTCGCGCGTCGCTAGTCGAACAGGACCCGCGCCAGCGCCTGGCGGTGTTCGGTGGAGTCCCCGAGCGTCGCCCGGCTCCACAGCATGCGCTTGAAGTACAGCTGCACGTCGCAGTCCCAGGTGAAGCCGAAGCCGCCGTGCAGCTGAACTCCGCGCTGACAGGTGTAGGACAGCGCCTCCTCGGCGAACGCCTTGGCCATGCGCGAGGTGTACTCGGCGACCTCGGGGCGATCGATGGCTTCGGTGCTGTTCATGGCCGACGCCGCGCCCAGCATCAGGCTCCGGGCGAGCTCGATCTGTACCATCGAGTTGACGATCGGGTGCTTCACCGCCTGAAACGAGCCGATCGCGCGTCCGAACTGCTGACGCTCGCTCGCGTAGTCGCGAGTCATGAGCATCACCGCTTCGGCGGCGCCCACCATCTCCGCGGCCAGCAGCGCGTAGCCCAGGCTGCACACACGCTGAAAGATCGCGCGCCCGTCGCCCTGAACGCGCCCACTGTGGGGGACCTTGACCCGGTCGAGCTCGATTCGCGCGCTACGCCGCGTGGGATCGACGCTGATCTCCTCGGTCACCTCGATGCCTGCCGCGGGGAGCTCCAGGATGAAGATCCCGAGCTCTCCCTTGTGGTCGACGGCGGGGACGAAGAGCAGACCAGCGCTGGCGCCAAACGGCACGAAGGCCTTCTTTCCGCTCAGCACCCAGCTGCCTTCCTTGGGTTCCGCGCGGCAAGTCACCTGGTCCGGCCCCCAGGCGCCTTCAGGCTCTCCGTAGGCGAAGGTCGCTACCACGTTGCCGCTGAGGATCTCCGGTAGGTACTGGCCGCGCTGAGCCTCATGGCGACCGCACCTGAGGGCCTCCACCGCCAGCGCAGAGCCGAACAGCGGGGAGGGGTAGAGCGCTCGCCCGAGCTCCTCCCAGAGCAGCAGCAGGTGAAGCGCGTCGAGCCCCGCGCCGCCATACTGCTCGGACACGTTCATGCCGAGCCACCCGAGCTCGAGCGCCTGCTTGTAGAGCTCACGGTCGTAGCCACGGGGGTTGTCGTACTGGGCGCGAACGTGTTCTCGAGGGCAGTGCTCGCCGAGGAAGCGCCGCGCTTGCTTGCGGGCCATTTCGTGCTCTTCAGTGAAGCCAAAGGCGTGAGGTGCCTGGGGGATGAGCTGTGTGACGTCGGTCATTGGATATTTCAGATGGAGAAGCGTGGGTACTCGGTCGGGCGCGGAGCTACTTGCTCTTCGACAGGGCTCTACTTGCTCTTCGGCAAGCCGAGGACTCGCTCGCCGATGATGTTGCGCAGGATCTCGCTGGTCCCGCCGCCGATCGTCATGCCAAAGCTGTTCATGAAGGCTCGCGGCCAGTCACCGCCATCCGGTGCCTGCTCGTCGCCGACCCACAGCGCCGCCTCGGGCCCCAGCATCTCGCAGCCGAGCTCTGCGACCCGCTGGGCCCACTCGCTCATCACCAGCTTGTTCATCAGCGGGAGCGCCAGCGGACGATCGGCGTTGAGCTGGGGAGCCTCCGACCGAGCTGCCGCGAGGGCCATGGCCTGCGCCTCGATCCAGGCTCGCACGACGCGGTCGCGGAACACCGGATCTTCAGCGATGGGCTTGCCGCCCCGCTTGTGCCGCTGAGCCAGCTCAGCGACCGTGTTGATGCGCTCGACGAAGCCCGCGGCGCGCTCTCGGCCAACGCCTTCGTTGGCGCCACGCTCGAACATCAGCGTGGTCATGGCGATGTTCCAGCCCTGTCCCTCTTCGCCGAGCAGCGCGGAGTCGGGCATGAAGGCGTCGTCGAACACAATCTGGTTGAAGCCACCTTCCCCGCTGAGCTTGACCAGCGGCTGGATCTCGACACCTTCTGTTTCCATGGGGAACAAAAAGTAGGAGATCCCCGCGTACTTGTTGGCGTTTGGGTCGGTGCGCGCCATCAAGATCATGTACTTGGCGAAGTGGGCGAGGGTGGTCCACACTTTGTGCCCCGTGACTCGGTAGCCGCCCTCCACCTTGACTGCCCGCGTCTGCAGACTGGCCAGGTCCGAGCCGGCGCCGGGCTCGCTGAAGCCCTGGCACCAGATCTCCTCGGCGCTGAGGATCCCTTTCAGGAACGCGCGCTTCTGCTCGTCGGTGCC
>JAUILJ010000583.1 GCA_030433055.1 Polyangia bacterium | reverse complement strand
GCCTCGATCCAGGCGCCGCAGCCGCCGGCGCGGGGGTAGTGGGCGTGGAGCGGCGAGGCGCCGACGGCGGCATCGTGCCAGGCCAGCGGCGAGCGCTCGTCCACCGCCTTGAGCTCGGCCGTGCGCTCGGGGGTGAAGGCGACCACCCGGTTGGCGGCGATCCGGTGGGCGCCGGGGGGAGTGGTGGTTCCGGCGCGGTCGGGGACCCGGGCTGGCCAGGCGGCGGTGGGAAGGCCGACACTGGTGGTTCCGCGGGGCAACCGGTTGGGGCCGGGCCGGGGACCCGGATCGTCAGCGACGATGGCGGCTGTAGCGTGAGCGGTGTCGGGCGCACGCCAAGTCCCCTGGGACTGCTGGCGCTGCTGGGGGGGCTGGGGCTCGCCGTGTTGCGCCGCCGGGCGAGCTAGACTTCGCGGGCAGCAGCGGTCGCCACTCTCAGTGGGCTGATTCTCAGTCGCGGTCGGGGCCGGCTAGCCGCACTCCCCGTTTCCAAGGCAGCGCTGTCCGGGTTCACACAGGCTACCTCCCCCACACACGCACAAGCCTTGGACGCATTCGCCGTCGCTGCCCGCGTTGCACCCCGCACTGTCTGAGCACGCGCACTTGAAGCTCCCACCGGCGTCGGTACAGCTGAACTCGGGGGGGCACGCGGTGGAGCAGGCGCCGCAGTGCTCTGGTGAGTTCAATGGATCCTCGCACCCATCCTCGGGGTCCCCGTTGCAGTCTCCGCTGCCCGCTGGGCAGTTCTGGATCGCGCAGCGAAGCTGGCTAGGATCGCAGGCCACGTCTCCGCTCGGCGCGTCGCACACCTCTCCGCATATCGAGCAGTCGGTAGCCGTGCCGAGGGGCGTCTCGCAGCCGGTCGTCGGATCGTCGTCGCAGCTGGCGTAGCCCGGCTCGCAGCCTTGTGGCTCACACCCGCTGGGGCTGCACACTGCTTGGACGTGGCTCGCCACGGCGCACGGCGTGCAGCTCCCCTCAGCGCAGCCGAACGCGGGATCATCGATATCGACGCATGCGCCGCCGCAGCGCTTGGTGCCGAGGAGACAGCCTGCGTCGGATGCATCCGGCTTGGCATCGAACCCGGCGTCCTTCCCTGGTTGGTCTCCCGATCCTTCGTAGCCGTCCAGCGATTGAGTGAGGCTGCAGGCGACCAGCGTGGAGGCGAGCACACTCCAAGAGAGGCGTGGCCTACCAGACATCGCCACCTATCCAGGCTCCCGAGATCCGACCCTGGGTGCCCACGCGAATCCAGGTGGCCGCCACGCCGTCGGACGGAGCGCTGTCGGGCGGTGCGGAGTCGAGCAGCAGCACCGTCCCCACCCCGATGCCAACCAATCCGACGATCAATGAGATGTCGGCGAAAAGAAAGTCGCGTCGCACATCGTCGACAGCTCCGGCAGAGCAGTGACCCTTGCACGCGTCGAGATCTGACTTACCGCCCAGCCCCTGGCTGCCGAAGTAGGCGAAGCCGATGATGCCGAGTCCCCCAACGCCGAAGGCAACCCACGGAGCCACTTGCTCGCCCGTGGACTGAGGGACTTCGTCGTGCTTCCGAAAGGAAACGACGAGGGGACGCTCCTCCCCCTCGAGCAGGTCGAACTCCTCCGTGTAGTCGTCGTACCCGGTGAGCTTCGCGCGGAGCTGGTGTCGACCTGGGACCAGCCACAGCGGAGGACGTTGATCGACGGGGCCCGTGAACCGCCTGTGTTCGAGCTCGACGTCGTCCAGGAAGACGCTGACTTCGTCCTCGGCGTGGGCGATCCGCAGGACGATGCGCGCAAGCTTGCTCTCCGCAGCGTCCTGCCACGCAATGCAGTCTTTACGCAGAGGTTCCGGGCACAGCTCGGAGCAGCGGGCGTATTCGGCGCGGGCATCTATCGGTCGTCGATCTTTGTCCAGGCGCTGTCCCAGCTCGTACGCCTTGAAGCAGGCCTCTGGCGCAGTGCGTCCAACGGATGCGGTGCCGAGTAGCATCAGTCCAATCGACGCCGAGCGGATCCAGCGACGCGCTTCCTCGTGACGCTGCTGTGTCGGTGCGAGAGCAACCATTGGGTGACGAGACGGAAGCAAGGAACGTAGAGCCGTGGGCGCAGGGGCCAGCTCAGGGGGCCAGCGCGGTAGCTTGTCAGCGCTAGGCTAGGTTTCGCAAGCGCAACCGCCTGACCCACCACTTGGTTTTGCCCGCATTTGGCCTAGATCGGGGGATCGCAGCGATTGTTCAGCGTGGCGTGACGGAGCAGGGCCTGCGATGACGAGTCCGGCGATGACGCTGGGCGCGCGTCGCGATCGTCTGCGATACTTGGTGCACGCCGAGCGTTGCCATGCGCGCCCGCAGCTGTTGCGATGCTTTCAGTGTGGATATAGCTGCGGGCCTGTGTTGCCGCCGGCTGAACCGAGACAGTAGTATGTCACCCTTGACGACGAGCTTGGTGCGTGAGGTCGACGTGACCGCGGGTGCGCCCCGCGAGGACCAAGCTGCGCGTCCATCGCCCACCAAACAGTGGGTTTTTCAGGGGTTATTCGACGAGCACGCCCCGCGACGAGCCGAGCACGTCGTGATGCGAGTAGCGTCGCAGATGGTGATCGGGCGGCGCGGCGGAAGCCCGGGACGACCTGGGCCCCGGCTGGAACTCGACGACCCCCATGTGTCCGGCGAGCACGCCCGAGTGACGCCGATCGCAGAGGGCCTGTGGTTCGAAGACCTGCAGAGCCGAAACGGTATCTGGTTCAACGGTAGCCGGGTGAGTGAGTGCACCGTTAGACCAGGCGATCTTCTGCGCATCGGTCGAAGCCTCGTCACCTGTGGGAGCGAGAGCGACATCGCTGCGGCGATGTCTGCGGACGGGCTCCTTGGTGGATCTAATTTCCGTGAGGTAAGAGAAGAGCTGGAGGCCTGTTCCCAGTCGACGCAGCACGTGGTCGTGGTGGGCGGGCCCGGTAGCGGCAAGCGGGCTTTCGCCCGAGCGCTGGCCCAGCGACAAGGCCGAGCCTGCATTGAGTTCGACCCGACGCGTGTCCCCCCGCGGCTGCTCGAGGTCGAATTGTTTGGAAACCAGCGCGTCCGCGGGGCGCTTCGCAGCGCCGGGGAAGGGGCACTGTACCTGACCCGACCGCACAAGCTGAACGCAGGTCAGCTGCGGCGACTGACCGATGACGCCAAAGCGCTAGGGACTCGCTTGATGTTCGGTGTGGCTGAGGGCAGCCCCTTGCTGGCCGATCCGTCCCTGTCTCAGGCGAGCCGGGTTAGCTTGCCCGCGCTGGAGCGCCGTCGGGGGGACATCCCGTCGCTCATTTCTTCGGTGGTCCCTCGAGGCTTGATTGGCATTCAGGTCGAGTTCGTCGAGGCCTGCTACTTCGAGACTTGGCCGGGCAATATCGGTCAGCTGCTGCGCAGCGTTCGAGACGCCGTCGCCCGCGCCGTAGCGGAGCGCGAGAGCGCCGTCGGTCCCCGGCACCTGCAGAAGGCCGAGCCGGGAGGCACCTCATGAGTGGCCAGGGAGGTCACGCGCCCACGGATCGTCCCAGCGTCGCTCCAGTTGCTCAGGCGACCCCTTCAGGGGTTGGTGGGCCCGCGGACGAGCCTCAGTCCGGATTTCACGCGAGCATCGCACCTCACGCCAAGCCGTTGCAGGACCCGATCCGGGTCGGGCGGTACCTGCTCTTCGACAGCTTCGCGTCGGGTGGCATGGCGCAGGTCCACGTGGGGCGCTTGATCGGCCCCGTGGGCTTTTCGCGCGCGGTGGCGATCAAACGGCTGCACCCGCACCTGGCGCGCGAAGCACGCTTCGTCAGCATGTTCGTGGACGAAGCGCGCCTTGCCGGGCGCGTGCGTCATCCGAATGTCGTGTCGGTGACCGACGTCGTCAGCGCTCCGGGTGAGTTGCTCCTGGTCATGGACTATGTGCCCAGTGAGTCGATTTCTCGCCTCGTGCATCGCCTACGACAGCGTGGCAAACAGGTGCCGGTTCACGTTGCCGTGGGGATTATGGTCGGTGCCCTCGAGGGCCTCCACGGGGCCCATCAGACGCTGAACGACGCGGGCACGGACCTGGGGCTGGTTCACCGAGACGTTTCCCCACAGAACATCCTCGTGGGGGAGGATGGCCTCGCTCGGGTCGTCGACTTCGGTATCGCCATGGCCCACGATCGAGTTCAGGTGACGGCCAGCGGGCAGCTCAAGGGCAAGCTCGAGTACATGCCTCGTGAACAGCTGTTCAAACAGTCTGTCGATCATCGCGCGGACGTCTATGCGGCGAGCGTCGTGCTCTGGGAGTTGCTCACGCTGCGACCACTTTTCCGTGCGGATCACCCGAATGATCTGGTGAAGCTGGTAGCCCAAGGGGCGCTGGACGCACCCTCGCACTTCCGGAATGACATGCCGCAGGGGCTCGATCAGGTCGTGATGAAGGGCCTTTCGCTCGACGCTTCAGATCGCTTTCAGAGCGCTCGAGAAATGGCTGAGGCGCTCGAGGATGTGATGGGCGTCGTGCCACCACGGGAGATCCAGCGTTGGCTGCGGGACGTGGCCGGGTCCGCGCTGGCTCGTCGCGCGGCGCGTGTGGCGCAGATCGAAGCGTATGACGTCGAGGCAGATGCTTGGCAGCCGAACAGCGCGGCCGTCGGGGTGTTGCTCAATCAGGCGGAGCACGCAAGTCGTGGCGCTGGGACCTTGGACTATGCCGCCGAGCGACTGAGCCCCCAGGCGCTGACTCGAGTGCAGGCGCCAGACCTTGCTGGGGTGGTCGGCGCCCGAGCTCCCGGGGCGCCCGGCACCGCGACGTCTGCCACAGCTGCGACGGGTTTCGGACCCACGGCACTCACCGCACCCACGGGCCTGGGTTCTCATATCCTGACGTCTGCAACCGACGTCGCGTCGGTGCAAGATCCAACCGGTACCTTGCCGCGCGGAGATGAACGGTTGGAGCGTGAGAGTCTCCAACCAGAACGCCTAAGCCTACCGCCAGGCTCCGGCGCGGCGAGGATCTTGCGGGCTCCCGTACGGGCCGGTATCGCGGCAGCTGCCTTCGTGTTCTTGGTGGGGGGAGGGTTGCTCTGGGCGACGCTCGGGAGCGACGAGTCTGCCGCAGATGCAGCGCCGGTTCAGCCATCCCAGCCGGCAGCTCCTGCAGACACCTTGGAGCAGCCGATGAGCGTCTCGGAGCTTCCTGCATCGTCTGCGGCGGGGCGACCGGAAGGGACGCCCGCCGAGGTCGTGGAAATCGGCGATCTACCGAGTGAGCCAAGCGCCAAGCCAAAGGCGGCCCATCCGTCGTCGTTACCACGTAGTCACGGCGCGCGGCCCGTCGCGGTCGACAGCTGCAATCCACCCTGGACCTTGGACTCCCACGGCGTGCGGGTACCGAAGCGGCACTGCTTCAAGTAATCCGTTCGTGCTACTCTGGTTTCGTGCTCAAGAGTCCCCTCGCGGTTGCGGCTCTGGCAGGCTGTGCTGTGGCGTGCTCTGCAGGCGGCGATACGGTGGCCGGCCCTGGTGGTATTGGCGGTAGCGGCGCGATCTCAGGCAACGCTGGAGACGGTGGGACGGGTGCAGGCTCGACCGGTGGCCAAGCCAGCGGTGGTACCTCGGGTGGTCATGGAGGGGTTGGTGGGGCCT
>JAUILJ010000582.1 GCA_030433055.1 Polyangia bacterium | reverse complement strand
GTCCGACTTCATGCAGCGCGTCAGCCGAATTCTGGTCGCCAATCGCGGAGAAATCGCCGCTCGTATCATGCGCACCGCGCATCAAATGGGGATCGGCACCGTCGCCGTGTTCAGCGACGCCGATCGGGATCTGCCGTTCGTGCGCGCGGCGGATCAGGCCGTCGCCCTCGGCGGCGCCGCAGCCAGCGAGAGTTATCTCCGCGTGGATAAATTGCTCGCCGCGGCCGAGCTGGCGGGGGCCGACGCGATCCATCCAGGCTTTGGCTTCCTCGCCGAGAACGCGGAATTCGCCGAAGCCTGCGCTGCGGCGGGGCTCACGTTCATCGGCCCTAGCCCAGAAGCGATCCGCAAGATGGGCTCCAAGAAGGTCTCGAAGGGCCTCGTCGCAGCGGCGGGCGTCCCTGTCATCCCCGGCTACGAGGGCGACGACCAAGCCACCTCCACGTTGATCAAGGAGGCGCTGAAGATCGGGTTCCCGGTGCTGGTCAAGGCGAGCGCGGGAGGTGGCGGCAAGGGCATGCGCGTGGTCGAGCAGGAAGCCGACCTCGAGGCCGCCATCGATGGCGCGAAGCGCGAAGCGAAGAGCTCGTTCGGAGACGACACGCTGCTGATCGAGAAGTACATCACCTCCCCGCGACATGTCGAAATCCAGATCCTTGGCGATCAACACGGCAAGCTGCTGCACCTGTTCGAGCGCGAGTGCTCGATCCAGCGGCGCCACCAGAAGATCATCGAGGAGTCGCCCTCCCCTGCCCTGAACGCCGAGCTGAGGCAACGTATGGGCCAGGCTGCCGTCGCCGTGGGCGAGGCCGTTGGCTACTACAACGCGGGCACCGTGGAGTTCATTCTGGATCCCCAGGGCAACTTCTACTTCCTCGAAGTAAACACCCGCCTGCAGGTCGAGCATCCCATCACAGAGGCAGTCACCGGCGTGGACATCGTTCGGGAGCAGATCCGTGTGGCGCGCGGTGCCGCGCTGGATCTGGAGCAAGCCACGCTCCAGCTGAACGGTGCCGCAGTGGAGTGCCGCCTGTACGCCGAAGATCCCAGCAACGGCTTTCTACCAACCACCGGCACCGTCGTGGATTTCTGGCTACCCGAGGTCGAAGGCTTACGCATCGACGCGGGGATCGAGAGCGGCAGCGAGATCGGGATCCACTACGATCCCATGGTCGCCAAGGTGATCACCTGGGGACACGATCGGCAAGAGGCGATCTCCCGCATGCAACGCGCTCTGTCGCTCGGCAGCATCCAGGGCCTGAAGACCAACACCGCGTTCTTGCTGCGCGTGCTCGGGCACCCGGAGTTTCTCGCCGGGAACACCCACACCCATTTCATCCAGCAACACCTGAGCGGCACCGACGGCGAGGGCGGCCCCAGCGCCGAGGCGTTCGCGGTCGCTGCGTTGACCCTGCACGAAGCCCGACGCCAGGAGCAGCGGCCTCTCCCCGCGCTGGAGCCTGGCTTCCGTAACAACCGCTTCCAGCGTGAGTGGCTCGAGTTCGAGCACGCCGGAGACCTCACCCGGGTGGAGTACGAGAATCTCGGCGCCGGCGCGCTGGCGTTGCAAGTCGGCGAGTCTCAGCTCACCTGCCGCGCCCTGGGCTGGGACCCTGGCGCAAACCAGCTGCGCTACGAGCTGCAACGAGGCGAGGGTCCAGCCATCCGGCGCTGCGCGCGGGTCCTGCGGCGCGGCGAACACATCTACGTCGCAGGCATCGTCGGCGCGGCAGCCCTGCGCGTCGTCCCACGCTTCAAGCGCGCTGAGGCCGAAGTGGAGGCCGGGGCGTGCATCGCACCCATGCCGGGAAAGGTTGTAAAACTCCTCGCGGAAATGGGCAAGGCAGTGGAGGCAGGCCAGGTACTCGTGATCCTGGAGGCGATGAAGATGGAGCATTCCGTCAAAGCATCGGAGGCCGGCTTGGTCAAAGAGATCCGTGTGGCTGAAGGCGACCAGGTGGAAGACGCGAGTGTGCTCGTGGTTGTTGGCCCTGCTGACGCCGAGTAGGCTGCGCCCAGTGAAGAAGCTCAGCGCTCTGGGGCTGTTGATGATCGGCTGCGCGAGCGGGCCTGGGCCGGCGAAGTGCCCACCGACTTCGTCAGTTCCTGCTGGCGACACCCGCGCTCCAGAGCAACGCAGCGCGGAGCCCGAGGATGAGCTCCTGCAGGCGGATCTCGGCATCGATATTGCTCCGACCTTCGAGCCGCCAAGCATCCGCGTACGTCTCCACGCCAGCGCGAAGCTAAAGAGCAGGACCTGGAGCATCCAACACGCGACGCCAGCGGCGCTATTGAGCCTCGAACGCGTCTATGCGGACGGCCGACGGGAGCCACTCGAAGCGAAGCCAGCCGGCGACGCACTGCAGGTCGTGCTGCCCGAAGGTGAGCGCTTCGCGCTCGAGTATCGGGTGCGCGCGGCTGACTTCGCAGCCGATGCGGTGGACGCCAACGCCGTCGACCCCAACCGCTTCCGCGCCAACGGTGAGCAGCTGTTGCTGCTGCCGAACCTGCACCAGGGCGAGCCGCTAAGAGTATCCTTGCGGATTCACGCGGACAACCTCGGCGCACCCCAGGGCGCCGCGTCGAGCCTTGGCGTGGGTACGTTGCGAAGCCTGGAGCTGAGCCCTGAAGGCTTGCGTCATGTGACGCTGCTCGCTGGCCCGCTCGGCTCCGCACGCTTCGCGGGCCCCGAAGGCCAAGACGAGACCGCCTGGGTCGGCTACACAGCGTTCGATCCGCGGCTCGTCAGCGCACAAAACGCCGTCTTCCGCAGCGCCGTGCGGGAGTACTTCGGTGATCTGCGCAGCACGCCACTGACGCTGCTCTTGCTGAGCGACGCACGGCCCGTGGGAGACTTCGATGTCGCGCGACGCACCTGGAGTGTGCTGGTGCATGTCTCTCCTGGGCAACCCTGGGACGGTACCCTGTCGCTCGCCGTCTCTCAGGCCATCGTACGGGAGTGGTTAGGCGGCCGGCTTTGGCTGGGACCGCGCGATGACGGCACCGGCCAGCTCTGGTTCAACGCGGGCTTCGCCCGCTACGTGGCGCGAGAAGTCGCGTTTCGCATGGGGCAGTTGGAGCCCGGCGAATACGCAAGCGAGGTGGAGAGCTTGAGCGCCATCGTGAAGACAGCGGAGGAGCGCGACCTCGACGGCAAGCAGCTCGCGAAGGCCGCGGCGCAGGGTCACCCCGGAGCCATCGCTCTGAGCATCGCCCGCGGCGCACTGTGGGCGACCGACCTCGATTCACGCCTCGCGCGGCTGCGTGCCGCCCCGGGCGGAAAGAAGGGTCCCACGCCGCCCACGCTGTCTCTGATCCTCAAGGAAACGTACCGCGCTGCCGTGGGCGACGACCGCGCACCAGGCGAGCCCCAGAGCGTGAACGCTTTCCTCGAGCGCCTGGAGGCGCACCTACCCGGAGCGCGGTCGAGCTTCGATAACTGGATCGTGAAGGGCAAGCCCGCAGAGCTCGATAGCCGGGCGCTGGGCCCATGCTTCCGAGCGATGACCCGAAAATTCCCGCTGTTCGCCTTGGGCTTCGAGCTCGACGACGGCCGTCGCGTCCAACACCTGGACGATAAGGGTCCCGCCGCCCGCGCCGGCCTGAAGCTTGGAGACCAGGTGACGGAGCTGCACTACGCCGCCGGCCGCGCCGATCTTCCGGTCCGCCTGCGCCTCGTTCGCCCTGGCGCCAAGCCAGAGCAGCTCTCCTACTTGCCTCAACGAGGCAGCGTCGCCGGGCGGGGCTGGGACGTGATCAAGGGCGTGCCGCGCGAGCGCTGCACACGCTGACATTCGGCGCTGACACCAGGGGGGCTCCACAAACTCGGCCGAGAGGCTCGGAGAGTGGTAGCGGCAAGGCATGCGACGGCCGGAGAAGTCCCAAGCGCGACGCTTATCGAAGCTCGCACGCGTTGCGTACCCGATCACTGCGTGCGCGATCACCGTTGGCCTCAGCGGCTGCCGAGCGGAACCACCACCCGGAGCCAAGGCAGAGCCGACCCCAGTGCGCCTGGAGGTCAGCGTCCTGAACAACCAAGGTCAGACGCACGCGCTGAGCGCGGCGGAGGCGGCCAAGCCGCTGCCGCGCAAGGACGCAAAGCAGCCCGACGAAGCGTCCGCGGCGCCTGCCAAGCAGCGAGCCCCCAAGGTCTCGCCCAAGGTCGTTCAGCGCGAACCCTCACCCCCGACCTCCGAACAGGCAGAGGAAGGGCAAGCCCAGAAGGGCGCTGTGGTCCCGGCTGGTTTTTCCCTGGGGCAAGACTCTTCAGGGCAGAGTGAGTCCGTGGTTCCCCAGCTCCTCGACGCTCGAGGTGAGCTGCTCCCCCAGACCAAGGATCTACCGGGCACCGACTCGGCGTTCTTCAAGCAGATCGGCCCGACGCTGTTCAAGGCCATCGTCGACAACAACCCTGAGCTGATGTTGCCGTACTTCATGCCGGTGCCCGTCTACGAGAAGCTGAAGGACAGCAAGAATCCACCCCGCGACTGGAAGTACCGGCTCTTCGCCCAGCTCAAGCGCGACATCGAGCGCTACCACCGCGCCCTCGGGAGCAAGCGGGAGCGCGCGCATTTCGTCGCGCTGGACGTCGTCCCGGAAGACGCGCTCTGGATGAAGCCTGGTCGCGAGTACAACAAGTTGCCCTACTACCGCCTGTTCGGATCGAGCCTGCGCTATGTGGACTACCGTGGGCGAGAGCGGCGCTTCGAAGTCTCCGCGCTGTTTTCCTGGCGCGGCGAGTGGTACGTGGTCCACCTCAACGGCCTCAAGTAGACTCCGCGGCCCGGTCTGTTCCGACTACCAAGCTGCAACGCCGCTGCACGGGCCGAGCGATCCTCATGCTTCGCTGCCGACGCGTCACGGACGTCGTGTTAGCGAAGCGGGATGTCAGCGTCGCGCCGTAGCTTCGTTGGGCTCAGCCTGAAGCTCGCTGGGCTGTCACTCCTCGCCCCGGGTGCGCTCATCGCGTGTAGCCGTCCCGAGCTTGGCGTCCCGCCCAAAGCGCCCAGTAAGGGCGCCAAGCACCCCGAGCTGGTGATCCAGGAGCTCGGAGACTTCGAGTGCCCCTTCTGCGCCGAAGTGCAGCCAGTGCTGGAACAGATCCTCGATCACTACGGGGACCGCGTGCGCATCGTCTGGCGAGACTACCCCCTCAGCCACATCCACCCTTTCGCGATGCAGGCCGCGGAGGCCGCTCGAGAAGTGCGTGCTCAGCTTGGGGAGCAAGGCTTCTGGCGCTACCACCACCTGTTGTTCATGAACCAGAACGCGCTGACGCGAAAGGGGCTGGAGAGCTTCGCGCGCAAGCTAGGTGGTGTAGACATGGCTCGCTTCGCTCATGCTCTGGATGAGAAGACTCACCAACCTGCGATCCTCGCGGAAAAGGCCGAGGTCGACAAGCTAGGCATCGATCGCCTGGGCACGCCAGGCTTCTTCATCGGAAACGAAGTGATCGTCGGCGCCCAGCCGTTCGAAGTGTTCCGGGACGCGATCCAGGAGCAGCTCGGGCAAGCCTAGGCCACAATCGATGTCGTTCGCGGCCCTTCGCCGTTCTTCAGCTTCGAGCGCCTGGATTTGGGGGTGAGAGCGCGCTGCGTTACCCTTGGGCCATGCTGATCTGGATCCA
>JAUILJ010000581.1 GCA_030433055.1 Polyangia bacterium | reverse complement strand
CAGCAGTCGACTCAGCGCGTCGTCCAGCGCAGCGCCCAGTAGCTCAGCCCAGGCAGATCCACCTCGAAGGCCCAGCGCACGCTCCAGCGCCTCCCGGGCGCGCGCTTCGTCGTAGGTCAGCGTGGACTTGAGCACGCCCTCTGCCTCGCCGCGCAGGATGGCCAGGAGGCGATGGGACGGGATGCGCAGGGCCGGCTCAGCGAAGCCGTCGTAGTCGTCGAACTTCGTCCGGGCCTGCCTGTGCTTGCTGCTCTTCTTGACGCTGACCTCACCCCGTTCGACCGCGGATCGAACCAACGCGCGGGCCCGGGGCCGATCGGCGATGCGCTCGGCGCAGATGTCCTGGGCTCCCTGCAGCGCTCCGACGACGTCCACCACCTCGCGCTTGGGGTCGACGAAGCGAGCAGCGCGGGCCTCTGGCTTGCCTTGGGGAGCTTGCTTGCCCAGCGCGCACGCCCACAGTTCGTCGGCGAGCGGTTCGAGGCCGCGTTCCTTGGCGACTTCGCCTCGGGTGCGCCGCTTGGGCTTGTAGGGGGCGTACAGGTCTTCGAGCTCGGTCTTCGTGGTGCACGCGTCGAGTTGCTGCTCGAGGGTGGGGGTGAGCTTGCCCTGGTCGGCGATGGAGTGCTTGATCGCTGCCAGGCGCTCACCGAGCTCCGTGAGATACTTGGCGCGCTCACCGATCTCCCTCAGCGCTACCTCATCCAGGCCGTGGGTCGCTTCCTTACGGTAACGTGCAACGAAGGGCACCGTCGCACCTTCGCTGAGCAACCCGAGCGCAGCGCGGATGCCCTGGAGGTCCCCTCCGCGTTCCTTGGCGATGCGTTCGGCGACCTCGAGGTCAGAGGCTCGGTGCTCCTTGCGAGCTCTGGCGTTGGACATGGATGTGCACTTATCACGGCTGTCATTGCCGTGGCAGCCGTGATGCGCAGCTAGGACTTTGTTGATCCGACCCGCAGAGAATCAGCCATCCCAGGCTCAGACCCAGCTGTTGCTTGCGTGGTCCCAGCGCTTGGTGCCGTCACCCTCGACGAGCAGCAGATCGATGGACCCAGCGTTGACTCGGAAGACCGTGTCACTGAAATGGCCCGCGTAGCCTTCCGCCAGCTCGGCCTTCGCGACGTCGTCCTCGGTGATCGCGTGGTACGTCGCCTCGAGCTTGTCGCCGTCGACCACGAACGTGGCATAGCCGTTCTTGTCGAACGCCTGGTAGGCGAGGTGCGGATTGGCCTTGGTGTCCGGATCCGTAAGGAAATCCCCAACGCCGATAGCGAGCGCGATGGCCCCGGCCTCTGCCAGCGCGGGGCTATTGCGTGCGGTGTTGACCAGCAGAGTCTTGTAGGTGCCGGAACTGATGCCGCCACACACGAACTCTGTGAAGCCTTTCGCGCCGTCCACGGTGCGCAACGCGCCGGTGAAGAAAGCGTGAATATCGCCGGTCACCGCGACCATGTTCTCGATGGCAGCCAGGGAGCTGAGCAGCTCCTGGCGCTTGTTGGGGACGCCATCCCAGTCCTCCGCGGACAAGCTGAACTTCTGGCGGAACAGGCTGGGTAGGGAGTCGACGGCGCTCAGGTCCACGGTGCGGGGCATGAACGTGTACTCGTTGCCCCAGATCTTCCAGGTGTTGGCGGAGCCCTTCAGCGTGTCGAGGAACCACTTCTCCTGGGTCGGGCCCATGATGTCTTCGCTGGCCTTGCTCGTCGCGTCGAAGCGCAGCTTGGCGTAGGCGTCGTACATGGGTTTGTTCACCAGGTACCGCGCGCCGACCTGGCCGTAGCGATCGGTCTTCATGAGCATGTGGAACGCGTAGCCGCGCTCGAGCGTCACGTCGGTGTCGTCGATCTTGTCGATCGGCGTGCTGAGGCTCTCGTTGATGGTGTCCAGCAGACCGTTGATGAAGTCGACGCTGACTAGCCCAGTAAACTGCGCGGCGTCGAACTCCGTCTTGTCGGCGTTGTCAGCCAGCGCCATCGCGTACATCCCCGCCTGAAATGTGTCGATGTCGATGTACGGTCGAGCGAGTTCCGCGGGGAAACCATTGTTCTGGATTTCCTGCTGCGTGACCGCCACAGCTCCCGGGAATGCGTCCTCAGCGACGACGTGGTCGGGGCGGTAGCGCCTCAGGTCCGTCATCACCAGGTGTACGTGCTGGCCAAACACGAAGTCGCGATAGATCGTGATGTCGTCGGGGAACGCGACCCCGGAGTCGTACTTGAAGTCGGGGCCGGCCATGTAGTCGACGGGCATGTACTCGAACCACGCTTGGTCCGCGTTCTGGCGCCGAGTTGGTTCGTTCTCGTCTTCGCGCCCGTCGGTGTAGGTCGCGGTGTTTCCCCAGCAGTCGTCGGAGAACTCATGGTCGTCCCAGACCGCCACCATGGGGAACAGCTCGTGTGCTCGCTGGAGATCTGCGTCGGTGCGGTACGTCTGGTACAGCTCGCGGTAGTTATCCAGCGACTGGGCCGCGTAGTACTCCTTGTCGGTACCAGCGTTGAAGGCGATGGCTCCGTCGGTATCGCGAAAGGTGATCGCGCGGCCTGGCGCGGTGGTCTGGAAGCCTGGGTCCGCGGTGGTCTCGTAGATGTAGTCGCCCAGGTGTACGAAGAAGTCGAGGTCCTGGTCGGCCATGTGTTTATACACATGGTAATACTTGCCGTTGAAGTCTTGGCAGCTCGCGACCGCGAAGCGCACCGCGACGTCAGTTCCCGGAGCCGCGGCGGTCTTCGTGCGGCCGGTCCGGGATGCGTACGCCTTGCCTCCGGCCCGGTACACGAAGCGGTACCAGTAGAAGGCACCTGGCTCGAGCCCGGTGACACGGACCTTCACGCAGCCATCGAAGGCGGCCTCTGCGGTCAGCGCGAGCGAGCTTTCGCCGTTGATGCTGACACGCTCCTTGAAGTTTTCGTCCTTGGCGACGTGGAGCTCCAGGCTGAGGTCTCCGCTCGCGTCACTGTCGATCAGGCGAGTCCACAGGATGACGCTATCGGACTTCGGATCGCCCGAGCAGACGGACTGTGGGAAGTAGGCGCTTCCATCAGCAAAGCTGCCACCCTCACCCCCTCCTTCTTCGTCCGAGCTACAAGCAGAAGTGCCAATTACGCTTCCGGCAACACCGAGCGTTACCCCCAAGAACTCCCGTCGCTTCATGGGCTGGTTCTAGCCCGGAGCACTGGCGCACACCACACAAACGCGAGCCTGGTGAGGGGCCCTCAGCCCAGGTCGGGGGAACGGTCCCGGGAGATGCGATATCGCTCCAGAATGCGCGGCCCCGCTTCGCGCACCGCTTGCGTCTCGAACAGCAGCCGCTCACACGCGTCGCCTGCGCTCTCGATGCGCTGCACGAAATCCGCCATGTCTCGCGGCTTTACGCCGTTGACACTCAATACCGCCTCGTTGCTGTGATCCTCGTAGCCCACGGTCAGGTCGTCGGCGAGGATCTGCGTGAGCACCACGATCTCGCGCTGATCCTCGCTGCGAACCCCGGTGTAGTAGTGGGACAGGAACTCGGGCGGGGCCTTGTCCCACCAGCGGTTCCAGGTCTCGAGGTAGTTCCGGCTCAGGGGCTGAAAGACCAGACCACCGTAGACGAAGTAGCGCGGCTCCTCTTCGTACTGACTGCGCTCGACGAGGTACTGCTTTCCGCGCAGAATGAGCGTAAGGTCGAGTTCCTTGCCCTCGCGCACGATGCGCACCGGCAGCTCGTCACCGATGTAGTGATCGCCCATCACCACGTCGTAGCGAGTCCGAATCCGATCTTCGTAGCGGATGGTACCGTTGTCTTCGATCTTGTATCCACCGATTCGCAGCAGCACGTCGCCCTGACGCAGCACGCCGTAGGCGGTTCCGCCGTACTCGATGCGCCGCACGAGTACACCGGTCTGAGTTGGGGTCAGATCCGAAGCTCGCTTGAGCATCGGATTCTCGAGGCTCTGGGAGCGTAGCGAGAGCGAGGGGATCTCCGGGGCGCGCCCGGTCTCGATTCCGCGAAGAAACCGCTTGATCAGCGAGACCGGCACCATCTCCCCGATGGCCTCGGCGTCCCGCAGAGTCTGGAAGGCGATGCCGACGACCTTACCCTCATGGAAGACGGGGCCACCGCTGTTGCCTTCGTTGATCGCTGCGTCCACGGTCACCGCGAGCAGGTGTCGCTGTGAGTGACTGTAGCGCTGCACCTCGATGCGAGACACCACGCCTTCGGTCACCGAGACCTCTTCGCCGCCCACGGGAAAGCCGACCACGCTGACGCGATCGCGCAGGCTCGGGAGCTCACCGAGCTCGGCTGCGGCGTACTGCTGCTTGGCGAAGCGCTCATCCTCGATGCGCAACAGCGCGAGATCGGCGTCGTGACAGATTCCGACCACTCGGGCGACGTACTTGTTCGGGTCGCTGACCTTCTGCACCTGGAGGAAGGTGGCGTTCGCCACGACGTGGGCGCCGGTGAGCACATGCTCCTCGTCCAGGGTGACCCCGGAGCCGGTGCTGCTTGCGGGCGTGTGAGCCTGCCAGGGCGCGTCGTAGTCTGGGTTTTGTGTGGTCGCGAAAATACGGACGACGGATGCCTCTGACATGGGTCGGCCGCTATAGCACGCTCCCGCGCGTAGTGAACGAGCGCCAGCGCACACCTTGCGGGAATGCCCCTGGGGCCCACTGAATGGGCAACCAGCGGTTCGCACCCGGGTGGGGCGCCGGGGCGCAAACCGACTACACTCCCGCGATCCGACCCGACCAACGCCGTCGGCCTGTGCAGGCAGCAGCTCCCAACGTTCATGACGTCCCGTATTCCCGTAGCTTTGCGTCGCGTGGCCAACCGCTTCCGGCGCATGGGGCGCGCTCCAGTTCGCGTCTGGTACCACCCGGAGTACCGACTGCCCCTGGCAGGCGCCGAGGGTGTGCTCGGCATCGAGCCGCGGCGGGCCGATTTTGTCGTCGGGTACCTGGTCGAAGCGGGGGCGATCGACGAGCGTGTGCTGCAGCGCCCTCGCCGAATTGCCTATTCGGAGCTCAGCCTGGTTCACACACCGGACCTGCTCGAGCGGCTGCACAACGTCGAAGAGCTGGCTCGGGTGTTCGCCATGGACTCCTCTGAGTTCCGCGTGGATGAAGTGCTGAGGTCGATCCGCTTGGCTTGTGGTGGGACGCTCGCTGCCACGGAGTGGGCCCTGCTCAAGCGCAGCAACGTATTCAACCTGCTCGGGGGCTTCCATCACGCGGGCCCCAGCCGAGGTGGCGGGTTGTGTCCGGTCAATGACATCGCGACGGCTGTCGCGGTGCTGCGGACGCGCGGCTTCCGCGGCAAGGTCAACGTCATCGATCTGGATGCGCATCCGCCCGATGGCACCAGCGAGTGCTTCATGGGAGACGCTCGGGTCTGGATCGGGTCCATCTCGGGCTGCGACTGGGGTCAGCTCTCGAACGTCGATGAGACTGTCCTGCCGCAGGGAACCGGGGACTCGAAATATCTCGCTGTCCTTGGCGCGCTGCTGTCGCGCATGCCACGGGCGGACCTGTATTTCGTGCTCGCGGGAGGCGATGTCCTCGCAGGCGATCGCATGGGGGGGCTGGGCTTGACGCTGGATGGTGCTCGCCAGCGCGACCTGATGGTCTCCTGGTACGTTGGTGATCAA
>JAUILJ010000580.1 GCA_030433055.1 Polyangia bacterium | reverse complement strand
GTACTCGGCGGAACATGAGGAGCGGGGGGACCTAGCGCACGCGCACCCAGGTCCCTTCGCCGCGGTCGCCACCGGAGCGTACACTCTGCCAGCCTTCGGGGAGGTGCGGCTCTGTGAAGCCGAAGAGCCAGCGGGCGTCGCGCACCGAGAGGTTCACGCAGCCGCCACTCTTGGGCTCTCCAAAGCGGTCGTGCCAGTACGCGGCGTGAAGCGCGAACGGCATGTGGAAGAACTGAGTGTAGGGCACGTCAGTGAGGTAGTAGCGCTTCTTCTCCGGATCAGGGCTCATGGTCGTGGCCAGGTGCTTCCACTCGATGCGGAACGTGCCGCTGGGCGTCGTGTTCTTCTTCACTGGACCGGTACGGCTCCGATAGCCGTTCAGACCTGGAGAGATCAGGGTAGCGAAGACGGGGCGCTTGCCCTCATACGCGACCAAGGTGCCCTGGTAGATCGAGACGTCGATCCATTTCTCCTTCGCCTCGAGGGGGATCCCGCGAGGTTCCCAGGCGCGAATGACGGCAGCGTCTTTCTGAGCGACCCACATGCCGGGCTCCTTGGTCTCCAAGAAGCGCTTGCCGTGTTGGTAGCGCGCTCGCCCCGTGAGCTCGACGAAGCTGAGGCGCTTCCAGGTCTCGTCGGTCCTGATCAGCTTTCCGCTGCTTCCCGGAGGATCTAGCGTCCAGGGGCTCGAGTCAGCGCTCTCCGACTCGTCGTCTTCGTCGGTCGCCAGGACGGGGATCAGCTCAGCCTCGTGGCCGGCGCGCGCCTGTGCCGACTCGAGCCGCCACTTCGAGCGGTCGTCGAAGCGCATGTAGGCCAGGGGCAGCTCGGCGTCCTTGCCGATGAACACGCCGTGGAACTTCGCGGGCTCAAGCTCGAGGATGCGGTCCTTGGGTACGACGGTGAGCTCCGGGGTGACGAGCCAGCTTCGCCCATCGGCCTGAAACTCGTCGATCCAGCTGATGCTGGAGCGTGGGGGCACGAAGCTCATGCGCGGCGGCGCGTTACCGGGCCAGATCGCCGTGGCCCAGGGTGAGTCGTGGTGCTCCTTCAAGTAGGGCGGCAACGGAGCCTTGACCAGGCTCGGGTCGGCGCCGCGCAGGCGGGCCAAGGCGCGGGGCGGGGGCTCCTCACCCCCCGATCGAGCTTCGCGTACTGCGTTGACGCGGGCTAGGTGTTTCTCGAGCTGGTACTCGCTGCGTTGTTGTTCCTTTTCCGTGGGGTAGCGTCGATAGACGGGGGCTTCGAGAGATTCACCCCAGCGCACGGGAGCGTCCTTGCTGAAGTCCGCCTGTTGCCCTGCCTTGGCGACGAGCAGCGGGTGCTTCGGATCCAGCGTCGTGGTGCGGTCGAGGCACACATAACCTTCGGGCTCCACCGGGAACCACCCGGCCTGCGACGGGATCTCCTTGCCTGGGTTGTCGCAACCGGCGCCCTTCAGCGCGCGCTGGCGTTTGAGGGTCACGCCCTGGCCGATGCGTAGCGCACCGATCTCCGCGCTGTTCTCGCTTGGGCGCTCGCGGATGTAGACACGCAGGTCGAGCGCGTAGATCTGCGCTGAGCTTTGCTTGGTCCGCTCGCTGGGAGAGCTGGTGGGTCTTGCCTTGGCCTTTGCCTTGGTCGACGCGGACGTCGGCTTCGGGTCAAGCGGCGGTCGCTCGCTCGGCTGGCTCACCGAGGGTGGGGGAGAGGGCGCGGCGTCTTCAACCGCCTGGCAGCTCCAAACGCCAAGTGGCCACAGGGCGAGTCCAATCCAGCCGGGACCCCGGCCCAGGGAGACGCTGCGGAAGGCTTTCGGCCACATGGCCTCTGATTCGTCCGTCGAGGCCAGATTGGCCAAGAATGCGGGCCAAGATTGGGGTCGCTAATGCGCCCCTCGAAGTTGGCCCAGGCGGGGCAGATCACGTCATTTGTCGAAGCTCCACGCTGTTTGGTTTGTTCGCGCCTCCCGCGGGCGCGAGCGCTCGGGCTCGTAGTGACCCGACCTGGCGACACCTCAAGGAAACGCATGCTGGCCCGCTCTGCCGACACCGAGCTCTTCGACTTACGTAAACTGGCCGAGTCTCAAGCCAACACCCGACGGGAACGCGTGACCAGCGCGCATCTGCTCGCGGCGATCGCGTTGCGCGAGGGACCAGCGGCGGACCTGCTCCACGAGCGCGGCCTCACCGGGGAGCGCCTGTTGCGTGCGGCGCGCTCGAGCACCGACGAGATCGAGCATCCACTGCGCCGCGCGCTGCAGAACGCTCGGGATGTGGCGAGTCGAATGGGAGCTCGAGAGCCAGGGGCGACACATCTCCTCGTCGCGTTGCTCAACGAGCGCAAGGGCGCCGCGCACAAGGCTCTGGAGCAATGCGGAATCGACGTCTCCCGACTGCGGATCGCCGCGATGAACGTCGGCCTGGGCCTGGTTGGTCGCCGCCGCATCGTGACTCGGAAGTCGGAGCTCGAGGTGAAGGCTGCGGGCGCACGCGCCCCGCGTGGTGTGGCGATCCCGCTCTTTCCACCGAGCCCAAAGCCCAAGGCCGAGGCCTTGCCGGTGGCGCCTCGACCGACTCCAACTCCGCCTGCCCCGACTCCGAACTTGCCGAGTGCCCAGGGCACCCCCGCGCACGCGGAGCCTGAGCCGGCGGACCCAGCAGGAGCCGAACCGGAGCAGCCGGAGACCAAGTCGGCCCCCAGCGCATTGCCACGAGGAAAAAAGCGTCGGCCCAAGCCGAACAGTCGCGTGCGCAAACCGAGCGCGGACGAGAGCCGCTTCGTGCTCGACGCCAAGCGCCAACCGGCCCTGAGTTCGCTCGGCAAGAACCTCACCCTCGCGGCGGTGCGAGGTGAGCTCGACCCCGTGGTGGGGCGAGAGCCCGAGGTCGAACAGCTGCTGGACGTGCTGGCCAAGCGCCAGGGCAACAACCCCTGTCTGGTCGGGCCCTCCGGGGTCGGCAAGACCAGCGTCGTCCGGGCCCTCGCGCTGCACATCGCCGAGCAATACGCTGGCGTCGGGGCAGCTGACGACGAGAGCGAGCTCGACTCGCGCATCATCGTCGAGATCCCCGTCGGGGAGCTGATCGCAGGCACCGGCGTGCGGGGCGCGCTGGCCCAGCGGCTCGCCCAGCTCAAGAAGGAAGTGCTGGATGCGAAGGGGCGCGTCGTCGTGTTCTTCGATGAGGTGCACCAGCTGTTCGTTGGTGAAGCCGCCGAGGAGATGAGCGGTGAGCTGAAGCTGGCGCTCGCTCGGGGTGAGTTGCCGTGCATCGGCGCGACAACTCACGAGGAGTACCGGCGCGCCATCGGCTCCGACCCGGCGCTGGCCCGGCGCTTCAGTCTGGTCGAAGTCGAAGAACCGAGTCGCGAGGATGCCTACCTGGTGCTGGAGTCCCAGGCGCGTGGACTGGAGGCGCACCACAAGGTGACCTACAGCGAAGAGGCGCTGGCGCTCAGCGTAGCCTGGAGCGTGCGCTACATGCCCGCTCAGATGCTGCCGGACAAGGCCGTCTCCATCGTCGATCTGGCGGGCGCGCGGGTGCGTCGGCGTGGCGGGACGGACGTCGACTCCGAGGCGATCGCCGAGGTGGTGAGCGAGCTGGCCGACGTGCCTCTCGAGCGCCTGCTCGAGACTGATCGCGAGCGTATGCTGAAGCTCGAAGACTTGATGGCGGAGCGCGTCGTCGGACACCAGAGTCAGATCCGCCGCATCGCGCGCATCGTACGCCGCAACTCAGCGGGGCTCAGCGGCAAGCGCCCGATTGGAACCTTCTTGCTCCTCGGGCCGACGGGCGTGGGCAAGACGGAGACCGCGAAGGCCATCGCTGAGGTACTTTTCTACTCGGAAAAGGCAATGACCCGCCTCGACATGTCCGAGTACAGCGAAGCACACGCGGTGGCGCGCCTCGTGGGTTCCCCTCCCGGCTACATCGGCCACGACGCAGGCGGTCAACTCACAGAAGCCATCCGTCGCCGCCCCTACCAGGTGGTGCTGCTCGACGAAGTCGAGAAGGCACACCCGGAGGTGCTCGAGACGTTCCTGCAGGTGTTCGACGAAGGGCGCCTGACCGACAGCAAGGGTCGTACGGTCGACTTCACCAATACGGTGATCCTGGTGACATCCAACCTGGGCGCCGCTGCGGCGGCTGCGGTGTCCAAGCGCCGGGTGGGTTTTGGTACCGCGCGGAATGATGTTGACGGAGTGGACGCCAAGGAGCAGGCGGTGATCAGCGCAGCCCGCGCAGCGTTGGCACCCGAGCTGTTCAATCGCTTCGACGAAGTGCTGGCCTTCCGCGCGCTGGAGCGGGAGGACGTGCGCGAGATCGCGCGGCGCCTGCTCATGCAGCTGGGAACGCATCTGCTCACGGAGCGGGGCTTGAAGCTCGAGATGGAGGAAGAGGCGTTGGACGTGTTGCTCGACGCGGGGGGCTTCGACCCCAGCCTTGGCGCGCGACCCATGCGTCGCTCCATCGCCCGCCTGATCGAGGCGCCGCTCGCAGAGCTGCTGCTCGAGGGGGCGCTCAGCGAAGGCGACACACTGATGCTGCTCGCCGATCCCAATAGCGATACCGCGGGGATACGTTTCGAGGTGCTGCAGTCTGAGAGTGCGTGACTGACTCTGCTCGCTGCGCCTGCGCCCGGCCTTGGCGCGGGTCGCCTCGTGCTACGGAAACGGTCGGTCAGCTTGAGGTAGCACGCACGCGGTGACCTCGCCGTCTACCGGGCTCGCTCCACAGGTGCCGAGCTCGGAGACGTGGATGGTCTTGCGTTCTCCACCGATCACGTCGAAGTCGTCTTCGGCGTAGGATACGCAGAACACGCGGGTCTCGTCGCCGATGCGTGCGCTCAGGAAGTTGAAGCCCTCCTCGAGGTGGAGGCCCTCTCCGAGATCGGTACCGGCTAGCGACACCTTGCTGAGCTCGTACGCCTGATCGATGGCTTGGCCGTTCACCGTTCCCCACAGACGCACGTCGCCTTCCTTCTCGCAGCCATCCCCGGAGTAGTACTGACTGCGCGCGTAGCAGTACTCCAAGGTGTCGGGCGTCGCGCCGCCCAGCGCGCACGAGCCGAGCTTGCTGAAGTCGGAGAGTTGCAAGATCGCACGAGGTAGGCTCAGGTCAGTGGCTGCCCAGTTCGCGGTTGCGCAGTAGTGGGTGCCCTGAACGATGACGTGAGCGTCCCCCGGTTCGCTGAGCGATGAACCCCAGGCCCACGCGCGGCCGTTGTCCAGGGTGCTGGAGACAGAGTACGGAGACTGCCCGAGGCCAAAGATGTAGGAAGAGCTCGATACGTGAGTGAGCATCGTCCCGTCGACGTTCCACTCGGTGAGGCCCACGTTCGCCTCGCAGTCGAGCGGAGGTGTTTCCTCACCCCCCGAGCCCGCGCTCCCGCCTGCTCCCCCAGACGAACCACCGCTCGAGCACGCCACCAGGAGCGCCGTCGCCCCGAAGCACACAATCCGCGTCATCCTTCGTGTTACGTCGGCTGGCGCGCCCAGTTTCCCCAGATCCTCAGCAGAGCCAGCTTGATTTCGACGAGTTCTGCGAGTTGGGGGAGAGGCGCACCAGGTGCCACCCGGGCAACCACCGCCACGTTACCGCAGGGATTGAGCACTCGAGCGCGAGGGACAGCCACAAAACGCCAAGAGGCG
>JAUILJ010000579.1 GCA_030433055.1 Polyangia bacterium | reverse complement strand
CCGCGCCGGTGCGTCCGTGGCGAGCCTGTGCAAAACCCCCTGCGATGTCCGCGACGAGGGCGATCTCCAGCGTCATGCGGGAGTCACTGTCATCCGCGCCGAGCGGCGGTGAGTCCGCCGGCTGGGGTTGCTGCGGAGCTGCCACCTCCCGCTTCGCGACGGGTTGACCACCACAGCCGGCGCAGATGAGCGCCATCGTCCCCAAGAGCCACTTCAGATGCACGGCAGAACCGTCGTCGATCGCCGTGGCGTTTTCAACCGACGCACTCCCGAAGACCCAGCGGTTTGCGTGGGGCAAAAAATTTCCGAAGTCGCGCCCTGCCCGGGCCCCGTAGTCAGCCCTGGGGGGCAGCGCTACTTGGGATAGCTGGCTCGTTCCAGCACGTGGACTTCACCGCAGCACGTGACGTATCCGGCTGGGGTCGAATCGCCGGCGCGACGACGAAAGGTAGGCAAGTGTCGTTGACGCGCAGCACGTACTCCCCCGCGACCAGCGGCAAGACGATGCGCCCGGCGACCGTACTGCACACGGTCAAGATCGGCATCCCCGGGTGCCACTTGGGGTTGAACGTCTCGATGAACTCGTACTCGAGCTTGGCAGAGCTGGGCCCGAGATCGGAGCGCAGTACCTTCGCGTCGAGCGTGGAGCGACTCGGCGAATGACATCCCGATTCGAAGAGCAGTCGAACATCGGCCTGGGACTGCGAGATGCAGACGTTCGCGAGCTCAGCGACACCCTCAAACTGCGCGGCTCCCTTACAGGCGTCCTCCGCCCGAGCCGCTGAACTGATCTCGAACGAGACTTGGCTCCGCACGACGTGCGGCGCAGCGGCGTCGCTCGCATCGGCTGCGCCCGCTGCATCCGCATCAGCGGGCGACGAGTCGCCCGCGCCAGCGTCGCCAGGGTGCCAAGGCGCGGCAGCTGGAGGATCCGGAGGAGCGCTGGGTGGCGAATGGTTGGGCGGGGGCGAGGAACAACCTGAGAACAGCGCACCAGCGCCCACGGCGAGGCGAAGCAGCCGCGACTCAGCGTTTGACGCCATCAGCCTCGTCAGCCTTCTCCAAGCCGGTGAGGGAGTCGCGCTCGAGGTCTTCGTCGGAGTCAGGCAGGCGGCTCGGGTCGACATCCAGGGGCGGCAAGAGCTCGGAGATCTCGCGCTCGGAGCGATCCACGTCGGCGTCGGTGCCGACCTGGCTCACCTCGCTACTGCCCACACCGGTGTCCTCCGGGGGGCCGAGCAGCTCGACCACCACGCCGCGGCGCCGGAATGTTTTCCGCGCGGACTTATCACGCACGAAGTTCATCAGCTCGAGCGTGTACTCCGCTGCGCGCTTCTGTAGCTCCGCAGCCTGAGGCGAGCCCGCCTTGCGCAAGGCCTCACAACACAACGCGCGGGTCTCCAGGCCGTACTCGCTACCCTGCACGGTGCCGATCGCGCCCATCGCGGTCGTCGCCAGCAGAATACCAGTATGCTGCTCGCCGATGTCGACGCGCGCCGCCGCCTCGACCGCCATGGCGTAGAAGTGGAAGGCGACGTACGCCTGAGCTTCCGCCGCCTGCCGCGCGTCGAACGCGTGCATCACAGCCGCGCCAGAGTCACCGGACCGACGAGCCAAGAGCGCGCGCAGGATCTTTTCGTGCACCGAGTCGTAGGCGCTGCTGGTGACGGCGGTGAGCGCGCCGGCGTCACCGACCAGGTTCTCTGCGGCGTCTACGTCCCCCGCTTCGAGCATCACGAAGGCGCTGCACAAGAGCGTATCCGCGCGGCTATCCTGATCGCTGTAGCGCTCGTGTGCCTCCCGCGCGCGCTTGAGGTAGGCCAGCGCCCGCGGCAGATCTCCCAGGCGGCCGTACGACTGGCCAATATTGCTCAGCGTCTTTGCGATCTGGAAGCGACCTCCGATGGCCAGGTCGATCCGGATCGAGTCGAGCGCCAGCGCGATCGCGTCCTCGAAGCGACCGAGCACGAACATCGCGTAGGCCAGCGCGTTCTTGGTGCGCGCTTCTTGGCGCCGCGCCCCCACCTGGCGGAAGACAGCGATCGCCTCGGCGTGGGCCTCTACCGCCTCGTGAACTCGACCCACGCGCCGGAGCAGCGTGCCCCGGGTGCGGAACACATCGGCGCGGCGCCGCGCCGGCACGTCGGGGTGCTGCGCCGACTCGATGGCACGATCGCACGCTGCTAGAGCGCCCTGCATGTCGCCCAGATCGCGGAGCATCTCAGCGACCAACGCCTGGGCCTGCACCTGCAGCACCGGCGAGCCACACGCCTGAGCGACCTGCTCTGCTTTCTGTGCTGCACTCAGCCCGCGCGCCAGCCGCCCATCGTCGAGGTCGAAGCGCGCAGTGCGAACCAGCGCCGTCGCCACCCACTGGGGGTTGTTGCTCTTCTTTGCCAGCGCGCGGAGCGCCGCGAGGTGGCGGCGGCGCTCCTTCCAGCGGCCCTGAATACGACAGATCGCCTCCAGGGCCTCCCGCGCCGAGAGCCGACGCAAGTCTCCCTCGGGGAGCACCGCGAGAGCGCGGCGGAAGTAGCGGGTGGACAGCTGCATCTGATAGCTCGCGCGCGCCGCCGCCGCCGCCTCGAGGTAGAAGTCACCTGCGCGCGAAGGCTGCTGCCCACGGGAGAAATGCCGCGCGACGATGGCCGCAGAGAGGCCCCGCGCCACCCCCCGCTCCGCGAGGTACTCGCCGACTTTGCGGTGCATGCGCACGCGCTCGACGCGGTCGAGGGCCAGATAGGCCACGTCTCGAGTCAGCGGATGGCGTACGTCGATGCTGCCATCCCGCTCATCGCACACGCCCCGCGCGCACAGTCGGGTCACGGACTCGTCGGCGTCGTTTCCGGCCAGCAGCTGCAGGTCTTCCATGCGGAGCGGGCCGCCCGCCACGCTGAGCCAGTCGACGATGTTGTGTTCCTCGATGGGTAGCTCATTGAGGCGATCGGCGATCAGCTGCTCGAGGGTACTGGGCAGCGTCCCTGCGTTCTCGTTGCCGCGGTCGACGCGCACCAACTCATGCTCATGGTCCGGCCGCTCTCGGATCTCGAAGATCCCCCGCTCGAGGAGCGCGTCAACCATTTCCAAGAGGAAAAATGGGTTGCCGGCCGCTCGGGGCAGCAGATCAGCGCACACCGCGCGCACCCCCTCGCGACAGCCCAGGTGAGTCTGGAGCAGCCGAACCTGATTGTCCGCGGATAGACCCAGGATGTCGATGCGGACGATGCCCTGCAGAAACGGCGTCACGCGATCGTTCGGCCGCGTGACGAGCACCGCGAGGACGGGCAGCGAGTCCTCGCGACTCACGAGCTGGGTCAGGAGCTCGAGGCTCGGCCGGTCGCACCACTGCAGCCCCTCCAAGGCGACGACCAGGGGAGCCTCGACCGCGACGCGCGCGAAGAAGCGGCGCAGGCCCGACGTGATCAGGCGGCGGTTGTGCGCGACCTCCGCCTCGTCGTCGGCCTGTGCGAGGTTGCCCGTGACCAGCTCCGCCAGGCGCTTGACGATTTCCTCACCGTGTTGCCCATGTGCGAACTCGCCTAGCATCTCTTCGACGGTCCGGATCACCTCTTCGAGGGGTTGCTCCGCGCGGGTGCCGGTCATCTCCCGCACCCACTCGCCCACGTTGGCGAACGGCAGCTCGGTGCGCGCTGGCGTACACTCGACACGGAGCACCCGAGCGTCGGGTGGCAATTCCGAGAGGAAAGTCGAGACGAGCGCCGTCTTGCCGATCCCCATTTCTCCAGCCACGACCCGTGCGGTGACCTTGCCGAGCTGCCCCCCGGGGCCAGGGCTCACCGCCCGGTGATAGGCGGCGTGCAGGTCAGCGAGCTCAGCGTCGCGCCCCACCAGGTCGCTCGGCGCGTGCTGCATGACCTGCAGGCGCTCCTCCCGGGTGAGCGGGCGCTGCAGCGCATAGATCCGCATGTTCCGCGGCAGCTCGCGCTCGTCGGCGTCCTCGAGCTGAATCGTGGGCGCGTCGCCCCACACGAAGTCTCTACGGACCAGGCGGTACAACCCGCCAGCGACCCAGGTCGCCCCTGCTGGCGCCCGCTCTCCAAGCAAGCGCGCGAGGTAGTCGGCGTTCTCCTGCAGCTCGTGGTGAATCAAGTGGCCACCGTCGTCACGCCGACCAGTGGCGATGCCACGCACGATGCCCACACCGGCGCGCACCGGTACCGGCAAATCGTCGCACGCACCCTCGATGGCTTCGTGGAGGTCCACCGCGAGCCACGCAGCGTCCGCAGCCGCGCGGGCGGGGTTCGCCATCAGACCAACCACGGCGCGCGCGGACCCCGTGAGTAGCGGGTCGCCCTCCTCTTGGCCGCTCTGCGCGCTCCAGGACCAGCGCGCGCCGCGCTTGAACGCCATCTCGTCCAGCGTGCTGCGGAGCTGCTCAGCGAAGCGACGCGCCTGCATCACGCCGATCGCCTTGGCGAGGTCCTCACCGCCGTGGAGGCGCAGGGTGACGATGGCGACGTGGCGCACTTCACGTCCCACCCGGTTCTTGAGATCCCGCTTGGGGTCTGGCCCGCCGGGCCCTGTGGGCGCATCCGCATGGAGACGCGAGCCCTGGTCCAGCGAGCTTCCGCTTGCGGGCGGCAGCTCGCTCACGCTGCCGGCGGTGGCCGGCGCCTCTACGCCAGGCGAGGTGTGCTCCCGACCCACGAGTTGCTCGATCACGCTCTCGAGGCTGTGAGAGTCAACGACCTCCTGCTTCGCGAACAGCGCCCGAGTGATGGCACCCGCCATGTCCCGCGCCGTCTGGAAGCGGTCCGCTGGCTCGCGGCTCAGTGCGCGCATGACGATCGACTCGAGCTCCGAGGGCACGCCGCGAGCGAAGGTGCTCGGCGGCTCGACGTGACCGCTGCGCACGACGTCGAGCAGCTCCTGACCTTCAGCGGCACCGTGCAGCGGTCGCCCTGTCAGCAGCTCGTGGAACACGACTCCAAGAGAGTAGATATCCGTACGCCGATCGACGCGCTCCGCGCGCGCCTGCTCGGGGCTCATGTAGCTGGTCTTGCCCATGAGCACGCCCGGTTCTTCACGGAACACGTTGGCGGTCGCGATACCGAAGTCGGCGATCTTCACCGCGCCTTCGAAGCTCAACAGAATATTCTGCGGAGAGACGTCTCGGTGAACGATCTCGAGGGGCGCGCCACGCTCGTCTTTGCGGGCGTGAGCGTAGTGGAGGCCCTTCGCGACCTCGCCGATGATGAACGCGGCGACGTAAGGGGGAATGCGCGTCTGCTGCGCCTTCACTCCGCGCTGGAGCTTTCGCAGGTCCGGCCCCTCGACATACTCCATGCTGAGGAGCTGCCCCTCCTCGCCGTAGTCCTGAAAATCGTAGACCTGCACGATGTTCGGGTGATTGAGACGAGTCGCTAGCTGCGCCTCCTCGGCGAACATCGTGCGGAAGCGCGGGGACTCCACGTGCTGCGGCAGGATGCGCTTGACCACCAGCAGCTTGAAGGTCCCCTCCGCACCCCGGCGCTTCGCGAGGAAGACCTCCGCCATGCCGCCCGCACCAAGGCGGCGGATGATCTCGAAGTCGGCGAGCCGGGCGGGGGTGTCCATAACGAAGCTTGGAACCGGAACGTTACCGCACCTCGGTCGGAGGTGGCGCGGGAACCTCCGTCG
>JAUILJ010000578.1 GCA_030433055.1 Polyangia bacterium | reverse complement strand
GGTAGGCCGGCAGGCACTGTTCGAGGGGGACTTCCTTCCAGACCTTGCCTGCAGGCACGTAGCCGCCGGACTCAGCAGGCGCGTCGCTGGCGAGCTCTGGCGAGCCGGCGGCTGGCGCGGGGCTCGCTTCGGGCTCCGTGGCAGGCGGCTCCGAGGCGGCGTAGCCCGGGTTCGGGGGGCCGCTGGCGGGAGGCTCCGTAGCAGCGGGCTGTTGGGGCGCCATCACGCAGGCGGCGCTGGAAATCGAGAGCAAAGCGACAGCGGAGAGCTGAACTGACTGGCGAAACATGCCCCCGTTCTACGACGCCAGGCTGGAGATCTCCCAGGGTCACTACAAAAAAAAGTGACCAGCCCGTGTTGGTTTCTTTTCTTGGGGGGGAGAGGAGCGGCTCAGGACCCTTGGGGTGAGTCGAGCTGCCACACGGCAGCTCCCGGGACAACTGAGTTGGCGTAGGAACCTGAGCGCACGCTGGGGTTCCGCGCGGTTCAACCTCGGTGGTACTTTCCATGTATGAAGGTTCGCGTCGTCGGGCTGTGGGGTGCGCTGCTGTTGTCGGGGTGCTTTGGTCGGGTCACGGACTCGACCGATGGGCTCCCGCCTGGGGCGGGCGCTGGAGGCGCCGGCAGTGGCTTCGGCGGTTCTGCTGGAGTCGGCGGAGAAGCCTGGAGTGACACGGGGCCCGCGCCAGCTGGCGTCCCGCTGACTGTTGCCGTGGGGGAACACGATGGCTGCGCGCTGCGCGCCGATGGTCGGGCTGCGTGCTGGACGTCGAGTGGCGCCGACTACACCGCCGCGGCTGACGTCGCGGGCGTGCCCGGTGGGTTGCACTCGGTGGTGGTGGGAGACGCCCACGGCTGCGCCCTGACCGGGCACGGGAGCGTGTTCTGCTGGGGCTCTGCGGCGCATGGACAGAACGGCGCGCAGACCTCGACGGACAGCGGGGTGGAGCTGGAGAGCTTGCACGGTCGGGTCGACCAGCTGAGCGCGGGCGCGGATCACAACTGCGCGCTCGACCGCGCAGGAGGCGTGTGGTGCTGGGGCGCCGGGGGCCACGGGCAGCTCGGTAACGGAGCGTTCAGCGACAGCGCGCAGCCCGTCCAGGTGCAGGGCCTCGGTGTTGCTCAGCAGGTCGTCGCGGGGGCTGGGTGGAGTTGCGCGTTCCTCGAGAGCGGTGAGGTGGCGTGCTGGGGCTCCGCCGCCTACGGCACGCTGGGCCAGAACGTGAAGAGCGACTCGGCCCTCCCGGTCACGATTCGGATCCAGGACGAGGTCGCGCGCATCTCCGAGGCGAGCGGTGATCTGGCTTGCGTGATCCTCACGGATTCACGGGTGCGCTGCTGGGGCAGCTACTCCGACGCGGTGATGCCGGCGATCTATGGGGATGTCGGCCCCATTCTGGGCTTTCACGACTCGGACAGAGTGGCGTGGATCGCGGCCGGCGGGGTGCAGTCTTGCGGGCTCTTGGCGTCAGGGCACGTCACCTGCTGGACGCGTGAGGATGGTCCGCGCTGGCGCCCAGCGCCCGAGGATGCGACGGACGTCTCCGTGGGAGGCGATTTCTCCTGTGCGCGCAACGCAGCGGGCGTCTGGTGCTGGACGCTGAATATCGATGATCAGCAGCTGATTCAAAAATCCCCCGCGACCCGCATCGAGCTGTGAGCTGGGGCGACCGTCCTGCGTTCCTCACCCCCAAACCCGGAAGCGGGTTACTCGGACTGCGTGGCGCACGTCGGCTGGAGCGCGTCGGGATCGGTCACCCGGGCGATGAACCACTTACCGTCGACCGATTTTTCGTCGGGGGTGAGGGCCGTGCCGCTGTAGCTCCCCTGGAGGGAACCGACCGAGGTGCAGAAGCCGCCTTCGAGCGAGACCGTGGCCTCGGCATCGTCAGCGCTGGAAATGCCGTGGGGAAAACGTAGGGCGACGTCGTTGACCGAGAAGGTGCCGTCATCGTTCAGGGCGATGGGGTCGAAGTGCTGAGCGGGGCCGCAGCGCTCGGGCTCGTCGATGGTGATGCTGAGCGCGCTGCCGTCGGGCTCGACCTCCACCTGGGCGTCCATCACGATCAGCTCGGCCGGACCGTCGAGCATGAAGCCCAGCACCAGGGGGCCATCCAGGGCGTCCGCATCGGGCAGGGAGCTGGCGCAGGCGACGTCGAACTGGGGCGCCTGGGTTGCAGAGCCGTCTCCAGCGCCCCGATAGTCGGAGCCGCAACCTGCGAGAATTACAGCCAATACACCTGAAACCGCGAGCAATGAGCGAGCCATGGACAGCCTTTCTGGAAGCCGAAAGTCGGCGTCCGTCTCGCCCTTGAATAGAAGACGATAGTTGCTCGCATTCAACTCGCGCGATTCGCGACAGCCGGCTCCTGCAGGCTGACGACGAGCTGCACCAGCGTCTGAACGAACTGCTCTTCGCTCACGTTGGGCGGCGCTTCAGTGACCCAGCGCAGGAAGGTGAAGGCCATGGCGTTGGCGGTGACGTAGCGGACCGCGGGCGTCGCTGGGGGGTGACCGTGGGTCGACTCGAGCTGAATGAGCATCTCGAGCACGAAGCCCTCTACGGTCGCGAGGAAGCCTGTCTCTGACAGCAGCGGGGTGGCGACGAGCAGCTCGCGCAGCGAGGTACGGCGCGGCGCAAACAGCTGAATGCAGCTCCGCAGTTGCTGCCGGAGGCCCTCCTCGAAGCTCTCCGCGCTGCCGACGCTCAGGGCTTGGCGCACGCTGGATTGAGCTTCGACCATGCCGCGCTCCACCAGGCCGAGCAGCAGCGCGTCCTTGTTGCGGAAGTATTGATACAGCGAGCCGACGCTGACGCCCGCGAGATCGGCGACGTGGTTGGTGGTGAAGGATTCGATGCCATCGCGCTGCAGGATGAGTCGCGAGGCATCGAGGATGGCGTGCACCATCTCGATGGACCGCCGTTGGCGAGGGACCTTGGCGAGGGCCTTGCGTGGGAGCAGCGCGGAGGTGTTGAGAGTCTCCATGATTTGCTCGTGTTTGTAGTGCTGCGACGTCTCAGCGGGAGTGCTGGAGCGTGTCTGGTCGGTCTTTGGATCGGGCGAGACTGCGTTTTCCACGCTCAGCGGGTCACTCAAGGCTTGCTGGATGCGCCACGCCGCTGATGGACGTTCCTGGGCACTGGCCCAGCTCCCGGGCTTTGAAGGACCTCGCCGCGCGCTCTGAGTTTCGCGTCTGGGTTGCCGTGGCTCTGCCTCTTGCGCGCCTCGGAGCTGCCGGGTTGGCGGCCGAAGAGCCTCGCTCTACTCCGCGCGGTAATGAGCTATCGGGGCATCGCGTGAGCACCAGGCGCTCTCCCTGGTGCTACGCGCACTTGCGTACTTCGAAGACGCCGAGCTACGGCGCAGCGTCGGGTCCGCTACCTTCGAGCAGTTGCTCGACGAAGGTCTGCAGCGTGCGGACCGTGAACGGCTTCTCGAGGGCCAGGCGGTGGGGATCCTGTTCGAGGAAGGCGACGAGCGCGGGGTTGAGGACGCCGCCGGTCAGGAACGCGAAGCGGTGGGTCAGCTCGGGGTACTTGTCGATCACGATCTTGCACAGCTCGATGCCCGACATCTCCGGCATCATCACGTCGGACAGTACGGCGTCGAACGCATGAGCCTGTAGCTCTGCCAGCGCCTGAGAGGCCGAGGAGGCGAGTATCACGTCATGGTACTCGCTCAGCGCGCGGTGGATGGTGGTGCGGATCGTCGGCTCGTCATCGATCACGAGCAGCCGGTGGCGAGCGATGGGGGCAGCGCTGCGCGTGTCCAGTCCGGGTGCGGGGAGGCTCGCGCTCGGGCTGGGCGGTAACAGCACTCGAAACTCGCTGCCGACGCCGACCTCGCTGCTGACGGCGATCTCCCCACCGAACTCGTGGACGAGGCGCTGGCTGATCATCAGGCCGAGCCCCGTGCCGACGCCAGCAGGCTTGGTGGTGTAGAAGGGCGTGAAGAGCTGCCGCAGCTCCCGTGGGGACATGCCAACTCCGGTGTCCCTGACTGCGATCTCCACGCGGCCGTCTGGAGCGACCCCGGTCGCCACGGTGATCCGCGCCGTTGCTGCATTTCCCCCGGGAATCGCCTGGGCGGCGTTGATGAGCAAGTTCAGGACCACTTGACTGAGCCGCGCTTCGTTCGCCTCGACCAGCGGAACCTTGGAGTACTCCTTGGTGAGCCGCGCGCGGTGCCGCACCTCGTTGTTGGCCATCCGGCAGCACGAGTCGAGGACGGGGTGAACGTCGATGGGAGCGACGACGCTGCTCTCCGCGTGAGAAAACAGCCGGAGATCCTTCACGATGGCGCTCACCCGGCGTGCAGCGACCAGGGCGTCTTCCGCCTCTTCCTTGAGCGCGTCGGTGATCTCGCCCGGAAACTCTGACTCGAGTAGATCCACGTCCCGCGAGATCAAGTCCAGGTTTGCGAGGGTGACGGCGAGTGGATTGTTGATCTCGTGGACGACACCCGCCGCGAGCATGCCCACGGCCGCCATGCGATCGCTGATCGTCAGCTGCGCCTGGAGCACCCGCTGCTCGGTCGTCTCCATCACCATCAGCAAGTGCGTTGCCGGGCCAGCGTCGTCGCTGCCGAGGGGCGTGCTCGAGATGAGCGCCCAGCCCCAGGGCCCGTCGCCGCGCTTGACCTGGCACTCCATTCGCACGACCTGATCCGACAGCAGGCGCTCCGCCAGAGCGTCGTGGTCGTGGGTCCCTGCCCTGATGGCGAGTAGGTGTCCCAGCCGCGTGCCCAGGATGTCAGCCGCGGGTTGGTGAACCATGTCGGCGAAGCGCTGGTTCACATAGGTGATGCAGCCGCCCAGGTCGACGGCCACGACACCTTCGTTGGCCGCCTCGACCATGCGGCGATACCTCAGCTCGCTCAGCTTCAACAGCACTTCGGCGCGCCGTCGCTCGCTGACCGCGACGGCCTCTCGCAGCGTGCGCCCGAGCAGCGCTGGCAGCAGCGAGAGCCGATCCGCGGACACGTAGTCGCTCGCCCCGGCCTTGAGCGCCAGCATGGCTTCGTCGTTGTTCGGGGTGTCGGAGATCACGATCAACGGGACGTCGGCTCCGTTGCTGCGCAGCTCGGCGATCAAATCGAGCACGCTACCGAAGGGCGTCCGGAAGTCGCTCAGGACCACGTCCCAGCCGCCGTCCGACAGGGCTGCCCAGACCTGCTCTCGGGTGCCAGCGTACCGTGATTCCGTGTGGATATTTGCGCTGACGAGCTCGGCGACGGCGTGGGTGCTCGCTGGACGCTCGTGCACGACTAGAACGCGGAGCGTGGTTCTCCCGACGGTCTGAAAGTAGTCGTGGAAGAGGACGTGCATGGGGTGTTCAGCGTACCGCCTGGCCTAGCTGGAGACCCCGTGGCGTTTGAGCAGCCTGCGGAAGTTGGAAGGGTAGACCCCAGCGATGCGAGCACTGGCGGTGATGTTTTCTCCGACTTGCAACACCCGAGTGAGGTAGTCGCGCTCGAAGGCGTTGCGCGCTTCGGCGAGGGGCTGGATGGGGCTTGCGCTGTCGATCGCGGCGGGACGCTCCCTGGATTCCGCCAGGACTTGAGGCGGGAGGGTGGCCGAGGTGAGCACCTCGCCGTGGCACAGCGCCACCGCTCGCGACATCGCGTTCTCCAGCTCGCGGATGTTGCCCGGC
>JAUILJ010000577.1 GCA_030433055.1 Polyangia bacterium | reverse complement strand
TCCACCAGCCGCGGCTCGTGTTGTCCTTGTTGCCCACGAGCCAGAGGTCGCTGCGGTCCGGGCTGAGCGACAGCGCGCGCAGGTAGTTCGGCACGCCGCGGCTGCTGCTCTCGGTGTCGGGGCCTGGGTCTTCGCTGAGGTCGAGCTGCTTTCCGAGACTGAAGTCGGACAGCTCGATCACGCTCAGCACACCTTTGTCCGCGGGCGAGATGAAGTGGGAGACGAACAGCCGTTGGTGCTCCGGATCCAGCGCGAGCCCGAAGGGCTCTCTGGCTACCTCGAGCTCCCGTTCGACCTGGTGAGTGGCGCGGTCGATGCGCAGGACGCGGCCGCTGCCGCGCAAAGTGACATAGCCTGGCCCGCTGGCGGGCAGCAGCACCCCGCTCGGCCTGGAGCCCCACGGAAACGAAAGCTGCGCCACGGGCTCGAGGGTCTCCCCGTCGAAGACGTGCAGGCTGCGTCCAGCATCGCTCACCACCCAGGCCTCGGTCGCGCCAGCCTCAGCGCTTGCCCCGAGCGCCGCGGCGCGGGGCTCGGCGCCGACCGGCAGCTCCTTGACCAGCGCGCTCGTCGCCGTGTCGAGCACGCTCACGCTGCCGTGGTCGCGGTTGACCACCCACAGGCGCCCACGCTGCTCGTCCAGCGCGAGGGTGCTGCTCTTGGGTGCACGACCTTGGACGGGGCGGTGCACGGTCTGAGTCAGCGCACACGTCGTCCTCAGCGCCCCGCCCGCATAGGCGTAGGCGATGATGCTGTAGTGCCCAGGCTCGGCAAAGCGATGGGTCACGTTCTTGCTCCCGGCGGGCGCGCTGGCGCCAGCGCCATCGCCGAAATCCCAGGCAAAGGCGTCCCCCAGGGCCTCGAGCGTGAAGTCGGTGTCGCTGCCAAGCTCCGTGGGTCCCGACGACGTCAGCTTGCAGCCGGGGTTCTCTGCAAGTTGCCCTGTGGAAAATATCGAGACCACCGCCTCCGCGATGGGATTACCCGCCACGTCCCGCACGCCGCCTGCGGGTACTTCGATCTCGTACGTGGTGTTGGGGGAGAGGGGCTCCCTCGGCCCGAAGTTCAAGACCCCTGCCTGATAGCTGAAGTAGCCGGGCACCGCGGCGCCGCCCGCGACTCGGAGCTGGACGCTGGCTTCATCCACACTCTGAAAGTCGATCGCGTCGCTGAAAGTCATCCCCACGCGGAGGTCCAGCGACTGCCCCACCGCGCCGTTGCTCGGGCTGAGGAAGTTCACCCGGGGAGGGGTGGTGTCCGGCGCGGTGTCGTGAGGGATGATGAACGAGCCGTGGCCGTGATCGTCGCCGACGATGGTCAGGTTCCCGAACGTGGTCGCGAAGTCTTCGTCGCGACCATCGACGCCGCTGGTCGCGTCCAGCAGCACCTTGGGATCCTTGGGATCGTTGAAGTCGACGACCACGAAGTGCTGGGACTCACCCACGTGGGCCTTGCCGTCCTGGATGCTCAGGTAGCCGCCGCGATCGCTGACCTGCGGAGACTTCGCGTAGTCGACGATCTTCAGCGGATCGCGCACGTCGTGCACGGTGACGTGGTTCTGGGTGCCTGCGCCGTACAGGAAGCCGCCATTGAACAGACCCGAGTAGATCGACTCGAGGCCATCTCGGCGAGCCGTGAGCAGGAGCGGCTGCTCTGGGTGCGCCACATCGAGGGTCGCGTAGCCTGGCTGGTCCATGCCGGTGATCGCCAGCAGGTTCCCCGCGGCATAGACTGGCCCGGTCTTGAAGTCGCCGAGCAGCGTCGGCGGGATGGGATTGGGGAGCTCGCCGCGGTCGACCAGGAACGGCTGCGCTGGGTCATGGATGTCGACCACGTAGAGGCCGTTGCTGCTGCCGCCCAGGTACAGGTAAGGCCACTGGGGAAAGACGAACCAGGCGCCGGTGCCGTAGTCTGAGTCGGTGATCCCCGGCAGCTTGAGGTAGGCGACCCGAGACGGCGCCATCACGTCGGTGAAGTCCCAGATCTGCAGGCCGAAGCTGGCCTGCATGAAGAACAGATCGCGCCCCTCGTAGCGCACCACTCCGAAGCCGTGAGCCTCGCGGATGTCCTCGGTCTCGTCATCGTCCTTGGCGAACACCAGCTGGGGCGCGCGAGGATCCGAGATGTCGAAGAACGCGAAGCCACCGTCGCCCTTGCCGGAGTCCCGACTGAAGATCACCGTGACGTAGCCCCGGTGGAGCATCAGGTTTCCGTGACCCCGCGGCGCACCGAGGCTGGAGTCGATGCGCCCAATCACCGTGCCCACCTCGCTCGAGGCATAGGTCAGGCTCGGCACGCCCTGGGCGGACGCGGGGCGAGGCGCCAGGAGGGCCAGGCCAAGGGCTGCGACTGCCGCGGCGCGTCGCGGCGCAACATCACGCCGCCGCGGATGCCACGTGGGGGGATCGGGGGGAGAGGGAGCCACGGCAGAAAACTACCAGCGTTGTTACCAAACGGACAGTTGGTCGGTGTGTTTTCGATTGCCGCGATCCGGCAGCGCTCAGTAGCTTCACCCGCCATGCGGTTGGTGCTCGAAGGTGGAGGGGTGCGCGCGGCCTATGCCGCGGGGTTGCTGCAGGAGCTGCAGCACGCGGACGTCCCCGTGGACGCCGTGATCGGCTCCTCGTCGGGTGCGATCAACGCCGCATTCTTCGCCGCGCGACAGATGGATACCTGCGTCGACCTGTGGTCGGAGCACGTGCCGAGCGCGCGCTTCATCAGCTGGCGCCGGCAGTTCACGCCCTGGGGCGCGCCAGGGCTCGGAGTCGACGACATGCTCGACAACGTGATCACTCCGGGCAAGCTGCTGGATCTGCAGCGCGCGACGCAGGGTGCCCCCGCGCTCTTCCTCACGGTAACGGACGTCGCCGACTGCGAGATGCGCCTGGTGCGCCCCGAGGCCAGCAACCTGATCGAGTGGCTCCGCGCCGCGCTCGCGCTGCCGGTTGGCTACAACCGAATCGTGGAGGTCGACGGGCGCGGCTACATCGACGGCGGTGTCAGCTGCCCGGCGTGCTTCGAGGAGCCGCTGGACGTGGAGGTCAACGGGCCCGTGGTGGTGGTGCTCACTCGCCCCATGCAGACCGCGAAGCCACCGCCCGTGTTCTGGGAGCGCCTGGCAGTGCGCCTGATCGTCCCCGAGTCCATCCGTGGGCTGTCACTCAACCAGCACCACTTGCACAACGGCGTGATGGGCCGCCTGCGCAGCGCCGTCGATGCGGGGGAGGTGATCCTGGTGGATCCGCCGAAGGGGATGCCGCTCTCACGCCTCACCCGCGATCCTGGCAAGGTGCGAGAAGGGATCGCGATGGGGCGCGACCGCGCGCGCTGGCTCATCGACCAGCTGGGCTAGCGAGGAGTACCTGGGTTGGCGGCGAGCCCGGCTGGCAGCAGTCCGCCGGTCCGGCGCGGCGGCGGCGTCAGTGCGCCGCCAGGAAGCGCTCGAGCTCCGCGTTGACCAGCGCGGGCTCTTCGATCGTCGAGCTGTGCCCACCTCGCGGAAGTAGCACGAACTCCGAGCCCTGGATCCCTGCGTGGAGGCGCTCGGCACGCTCGCGGACGATGGCTCGATCCTCCGCCCCGTGCACGATCAGCGTCGGGACCTCGATCTTTCGCAGCTCGGGCTCGAAGTCTTCTCGATGGATCACGCCGTTGACCGCCTTGTAGATGCTGCGGTGGTTGTGCTTCAGCTGCTGCGAGACCTGGTCGCGTTGCTTCTTCCGTTTAGGATCCTCGAGGAAACTATTTCCGAACATGATCGGCATGACTTGCCCCGCCACGAAGCGCAGCCCGCCGAAGCGGGCCACGGCGTTCAAGGCCTTGTACTTGGCAATATTGCTCTGTGGCTCGGGATCCGCTGCCGTCTCGAGCAGGATGAGCGAGCGCAAGAGGTCAGGGCGCCGCGCGGCGATCCGCTGCCCGACGAAGCCACCCATGGACAGCCCCACGAAGTGGCAAGGCCCGAGCTTCAGCGCCTCGAGCAGGCTGACGGCGTCGAGGTAGACCTGTTCCATGCTGATGCCGTGGCCCCCCAGGATGTCCCCGCGGGGGCTCTCACTGCGGCCCTGGCCCCGATGGTCGTAGGCGATGCAGCGGTAGCGATCCGCCAGCGCGCTGACTTGCGCTGAGTACATGCGGGCGGACCACAGCAGCCCGTGAGAGAAGACGATCGGGACGCCTCGCCCGGTGTCCTGAACGTACAGCTCGCATCCGTTGACCTGCATGGGCGATGTATATCGGCTCTGACGCCGCGCTGCGAGCCGAACTCAGCCGGGCGGCGCAGTGAGCTGGCGCTGGAGCGCGGCGTCGAAGCGCTGGTCGAAGGCGTGGAACAGCGCCTGCAGTTCGTCTCCTTGGAGCGCCTGGTCCAGCTCGGACACTCGAGCCTGAAGCTCCGGCTCGCCCTGCAGCAGGGGCTCCGGCGCCTCGACCTCTCGATCCTGGCGCCGCACCTTGCGCAGCAAGCGCAGGGCGAGTCGCGGAGCGCCGCTCCTGCGCAGCACCCCCTGGAGCGTGCTCTTGAGCAGCTCCAGATCCGTCCGCGCCAACGCCTCGAAGTGTGCCAGCCGGACGGCGCGAGCTTCGAACGCGAGGCGCTCCGACGACGTGCCATCGGTCATCATGTCGCCCTCGAGGCTGCGGTCGATGCAGCGAGCGAGCAGCAGCGTGTCGGCTACGTCCTTCGAGAACCCCCGGATGGCCTTCAAGATCCCCCAGATTTTGCGTATGGGAAAAAGCAAGATCGCGAGCGGTAACTCGACCAGCAGCGCGAGGCATCCGGCGACGCAGCCCTGGGGGTCCTCGTAGAGCGCCGCCACCTGGCGGCGGTCCAGTGCGCGGCCGTGTCGAGTCAGCGCGGTGGCGACCAGGTGGCGCTGGATGCGTCCGATGATGAAGTCATCCAGGAATGGCAACGGGGCGAAACGCGCTGCGGCGGACAGCAGCGCGCACACCCACACGCTGCGCGGCACCCCGCGTGCACCTGGTGTCCCCGTCGTGGCGAGGGCGGTCGTCGTCTCCACCGCGCCTTCCCTACACGAGGCTCAGCGCGCCGGATAGTACCGCCCGCGCCTCTCTCATCAGGCACGGCGCGCCTGGTCGGTTCCCTCGAGCGGACGGGCGTGCCGCACCCGCGAATGCCCAACTCGATCCCGTTGGTTGCCGCTCGCCTGCGGACCGTTCAAGCATTTTCGTCGAAACCAAGAATGCCTCATTCCAGGCTATTTGCTGAGGTTTCATCCGTGAACCGGCGGCAGGAGCGGCGGTGTGATGGCGCGTTCGCGGCGGCCGTGTCGAGTCGCATATTTCCGCGCAGGAAGTCGCTCGATGGCCGCCCGGCACACCCCTTGCTCTTGGCGAACATCGGCCCGGAGAATCGACCGTGACGAGCTGGCGCTTGCCCGAAGGATGGTTCATGCATGCGTGGAGCACGGAGGATTTTCGCTGGGGCGTACTTGAGGCGTCTCCTGGTGGGCGCGCAATGCGGATCGAAGGCGCACAGAGTGCCTCCATCACCGAACGCTTCCCCGTGGTGGCGGGTGAAGGCTTCGGAGTGCGGCTAAAGGTGCGCGGTCAAGTGAGCCCGGGTTGTCAGGTCTATCTCTTGGTTACCTGGCACGATGAAAACGACGAGCAGCTGGAAACGTTTGAGCGTGCAGTGCTTCCCCAGG
>JAUILJ010000576.1 GCA_030433055.1 Polyangia bacterium | reverse complement strand
CACACGGATCACCGCGTCCCACTCGTCCTCGCTGGTCGAGACGAACCTCCGATCCCGGAGGAAACCGGCGTTGTTCACCAGGATGTTCAAGCCGCCCAGCTCGTCGACGGCTTGCTTCACCATGGCAGCGGCTTGCTCGAAGTTCGCGACGTCGGCGCCGTTCGAGGCTGCGCGCCCGCCCAGGGCTTCGATCTCCTTGACCACCGCCTGGGCAGGTTCGGAGCCCTGGCCTTGACCGTCCCCCGACGTGCCCAGGTCGTTGACCAGCACCCTGGCGCCGAGCCGGGCCAGTTCGAGCGCGTGAGCGCGCCCGATGCCGCGCCCTGCGCCGGTGACGATGGCGACCTTGCCTTCAAGTAGCTTTGTCATGGTCCCTCAGAGCCGCTCGATGATGGTGACGTTGGCCTGCCCTCCGCCCTCGCACATGGTCTGCAGGCCAAAGCGCTTGCCCGTGCGCTCGAGCTCGCACAGCAGGGTGGTCATCAGGCGCGCTCCGGTGGCGCCGAGTGGGTGCCCCAGGGAAATAGCGCCGCCGTTGACGTTCACCTTCGTCAAGTCAGCTTCGGTGTCCTTGGCCCAGGCCAGCACCACGGAGGCGAAGGCTTCATTGATCTCCACCAGGTCGATCTCGCCGATCTGCATGCCGGCCTTCTTGAGCGCGTGCTGGGTGGCTGGGATGGGAGCCGTCAGCATCCAGATGGGGTCTGCGCCGCGCACGCTCAGGTGATGAATACGCGCGCGAGGCTTCAGCCCGTGGGTCTTCACCGCCTGCTCGCTCGCGATCAACAGCGCCGCAGAGGCGTCACTGATCTGGCTGGAGACCGCCGCAGTCAATCGCCCGCCGGGCATCAGCTCCTTGAGCGTCGCCATCTTCTCCAGGGTGGTGTCGCGACGCGGGCCTTCATCCGCCGTGACGCCCTCCAGCGGGAGGATCTCCCGGCCGAAGCGGCCTTCGTCCTGTGCCTTGATGGCCCGCTGGTGGCTCTCGTAGGCGAACCTCTCCATATCCTCGCGGGTACACTCCCACTTGTGCGCGATCATCTCGGCGCTCTTGAACTGGTTTACCTGTTCGGCGCCGTAACGCTCGGTCCAGCCCTTGCTGCCGCTGAAGGGATCGGTGAAGCCGAACTCCTTGGCCACGATCATGGCTGCCGCGATCGGGATCTGGCTCATGTTCTGCACGCCGCCGGCGACCACCAGGTCCTGGGTGCCGCTCATCACCGCTTGGGCCGCGAAGTGCACGGCCTGCTGGCTGGACCCGCACTGGCGGTCGATCGTGGTGCCAGGCACGCTGTCTGGTAGGCCTGCCGCGAGCCAGCACGTGCGCGCGATGTCTCCCGCTTGCGGCCCGATGGTGTCCACGCAGCCGAAGATCACGTCGTCCACTGCCGCGGGATCTATCCCCGTGCGATCGACGAGGCCCTTGAGCACGTGGGCTCCCAGATCGGCGGGGTGCACCGCCGACAGGCCCCCCTTGCGGCGCCCAACCGGGGTTCGAACTGCGTCGATGATGTATGCCTCTGCCATGTGTTTCTCCGGGGATCCGACGTTCTCTAGATCGGGTTTGGGGGTGAGGTGCGCTAGCTCGCGCCGAGCGCCTTGAACGCCACGTCGGCGACGCGCTCACGGTGCCATGCGTCGCTGTGCAGCGCGCGCCCAGTGGCCCAGGCGCGCTTCATCCACAGCTGCAGGTCGTATTCGAAGGTGTAGCCGATCGCGCCGTGGAGCTGGAGCGCTGCCTTGGCCATGAACTCCGCGGCTTCGCGGGCGTACAAGCGCGCCATCGACACCTGAGCGTCTACCTCAGGGCCGAGCGACCCGAGGCTCAAGGCGTGCGCCGCGCGATAGGTCAAGGGCTTGGCAAACTCCAGGCGCAACAACCCATCCGCGAGGCGGTGCTTCACCGCCTGGTAGCTGCCGATGGGCTTGCCGAACTGGTGTCGAACCTTCACGTACTCGACGGTCATGTCCAGCATCCGCTGAGTGCAACCGAGGAGCTCCGCGCTCTGGGCGACGACCGCGCGATTGAAGGCGCGGCTCAGGCTCTCGGGGGCATGCTCGGAGAGCAGCCACTCGCGGCGCGGTTCGAAGCCGCTCTTCGCGAGGCGTCGAGCGCGCTCCACCGACACCTGTGCTTCCCAGGCGCAGTCCTTGGCTGGCACTGCGTAGAGGCTCTCGCCGCGCTGGACCAGCAACAGGTCCAGCGCTGCTGCGTGAGGGACGAAGGGGCTGTGCGCAAATGCGATCCCGATGCGAGCGTCACCCGCGGCGGCGCGTGGGAGCCAGTCCGCCTTGAGCGCGTCGCTCCCGTGCTCCTCGAGCAGCGGCAGCGCCACCGCGGTGTGCGCGGCCAAGGGCTCGGGTAAGCCGCAGCGTCCCGCTTCCTCGAGGATCAGCACCCAGTCGAGCTCGCTCATGCCGAGACCGTCTGCCGCTTCTGAGAGGGTCATCCCGAGCACGCCCAGCTCACCCAGCTGCTTCCACAGCCCCCGGGGCGGATCGCCGTTCCAAGCCTGCCGCACCCGCGTCGCGTCGCATTCCCGCTCGCACAGCTCCTTGAAGGAGGCGCGAAACAGCTCTTGGTCTTCCGTGAAGGCGAAGTGCATGGCTACTTCCGCGGCAAGCCGAGGACGCGCTCGGCGACGACATTGCGCTGGATCTCGTTCGTTCCGGCGTAGATGGGGCCGGCCAACGCGAACTGATAGGCCTTGAGCCAGCTGCCATCGTCGATCGCAGCGGCGCTGCCCTCGTCCAGCTCGGCGTAGGGCCCCAACAGGTCGAGGGCCGTCTCGTGGGTGGCCACATCCATTTCCGACCAGAAAATCTTGTTGAGGCTCGACTCGGGGCCAATGGAGCCACCGCTCAGCATCTTGGTCACCGTGCGCAGGGTGTAGAGCTGGTAGGCTTCGGCGTCCATGTAGGCCTTGAGCACCCGCTGCCTGAGCCCTGGGTCCTGGGTCGCACCGCTGGGATCTCGCGCCTGGTAGCGGCCGTACAAGTCGAGCAACCGTGAAGCGGTCGCCTGGAAGCGCCCAGGGCTACGAAGCGAGAGGCCGCGCTCGCTGCTGGTGGTGGCCATCGCGACGTCCCAGCCCTTGTTGATCTCGCCCAGCACGTCCCGATCGGGGACGAAGACATCCTCGAGGAACACCTCCGCGAAGCCCTCGTCGCCGTCTAGTCGATCGACGCCGCGCAGCGTCACACCGGGGGCCGAGAGCGACACCAGGAAGTACGTCAAGCCGTGGTGACGCTGGGCTTCTGGATCCGTACGGAACAGCCCAAAGATCGAGTCGCAGAAGCTGCCACGGGTGCACCAGGTCTTCTGCCCGCTGAGCAGCCAGCCCCCGTCCGTGCGCCGCGCAGAACTCTTCAGGCTCGCCAGATCGCTCCCAGAGCCTGGCTCGCTCCAGCCCTGAGCCCAGAGGTGCTCCGCGGCCGCCATGGGCCTGAGCAGGCGCTGCTTCTGCTCTTCGGTGCCGAACTCGAAGATGGTAGGCGCGAGCAGGAAGATGCCGTTCTGAGTCACCCGGCTGGGGGCTCCGGCGCGGTAGTACTCCTCCTCGAAGATCAGCCACTCCCACAGGGAGGCGCCGCGTCCGCCGTACTCCTCCGGCCAGCTGACGACGCTATAGCGTGCCTCGAAGAGCTTTCTTTCCCACTCCAAGTGGCGCGCGAAGCCGGCCTTCGTGTCCCCGGAGCCCAGGGAATGCTTCGGCACGTTGGCTTCGAGCCACGCGCGAACTTCCTTGCGGAAAGTCTCCTCTTGCGGCGTGAAGTCGAGGTCCATCAGCTCTCCGCCACGACGTTCGCCTGGTTGGGTTGGGGGAGAGGCGCGGTGCTCAAGCTCTGGAGGCGCTCCAGGGTTGCCGCTGCTTCGCCCATGATGCGCTCGAGCAGCTCGGCCACGCTGGGCAGCTCTTCGATGCGCCCGACGACTTGACCCGTCGGGAGGATCCCGACGTCGGGGCGGCCTTCGACCATGGTCGCGCGAGTGAGCATGGGGGCGTTGGCTCCCATCATCATCTGCGCCCAGGTCAGATCGCCCTTGGTCTTCATCGCCAGGCCTTCCTTCAACAGCGCGCCGAAGGAGGTGCCTGTGATGTCGCGGAACTCGAGGGCGTAGCGGAAGGCGCGATAGCCCTTGGTCACGATCGTGGCGCGCTCGAGCTTGTCCACTAAATCCGTGCGGATCACGCGCTGGGGATAGCCGTCGATCGCGCGGGTCACCACCGTTCCAGTGACGTCGGTCTTGAGGTAGGTGCCCTTGACTTCGTCAGGCACGTGGCTCTCTCGAGTCAACAAGAAGCGTGTGCCCATGGCGATCCCCGCCGCGCCGTAGCTGAGCGCGGCGACGAGGCCACGCCCGTCGCAGAACCCGCCAGCGCCGAGCACGGGGATGTCGATGGTGTCGACGACTTGGGGCAAGAGCAGGCTGGTGGGTACCACTCCGGTGTGGCCTCCTCCCTCCGCTCCCTGAGCGATCACGGCGTCAACGCCCCACTCGGCGACCTTCTCCGCGTGACGCTTGGCGCCGATGGTCGGCATCGTGAGCACGCCGTTGTCCTTGAGCTTCTTGATCACGGCTTTGCCCGGTGCCTGAGCGAAGCTGGCGACCTTGACCCGCTCGCGGATCAACAGATCCACCCGCTGGTCGATATCGTCCTGATCGGCTCGTAGGTTGACGCCAAACGGGTTGCTCGTGCGTTGCTTGATCCGTGCGATGGCCGACTCGAGCTCCTCGTAGGTCAGCGTCGCTGCTGCCAAGATCCCGAGACCTCCGGCTTCACTGGTGGCCGACGTGAGGCGGGCGCCGCTCACCCAGCCCATGCCCGTCTGAATGATTGGATAGCGGATCCCAAACAGATCGCAGATCCGCGTATGCAGCGCGGAACGCTGCCCGTCGTGACCATTGGCGCTCATAGCCCAAGCTCCTTCTTGCCGAACCCCTTGGGGTCGATTCGAGTGCGCAGTAGCTCCAGCTCTTCGGCGTTCGGCGCGCGCGATCGGGGGGGATCTCCCTGGGGCAACACCAGCTCGAACCCGGTGCTCTCGACGATCTCCTCGACCTCCACCCCCGGGTGCGCGCTGACGAGGCGCATTCGGTTGTCCGGCGTCTGGAAGTCGAACACGCCGAGGTTCGAGATGACCCGGCGGATCTCGTGAAAGCGGCTGCTGTGCTCCCCCAGGCTCCGGGCGCGGTCGTAGCCAACGCCGCTGACGACGTCGACCTGCTCCACGAACACACGGCGCGAGTGCTTGGGCACCCAGTAGCTCGTGGGGTGGCAGATGGTATTGCCCGGCGCGCCACGCATCCCGAGCAGCTGCGCTTTGGGTTTCTCGAAGGCGCCGATGCACGCGATGTTCTGGTTGCCGAAGCGGTCGATCTGCGTGGCTCCCATCATCACGTGGCGTCGGCCGTGCCACACGAGGTCGAATACGCTGCGATACGGGAGCCAGCCTTCGATGATCTTCTTGCTGGTCTTGTCCCCGAGGGCGCTCACGTTGGCGACCAGCGGGGCGACTCCGTCGGTCATCACCAGGCCAGGCTCGAACGTCAGCTTGGCCAGGCGCGCGCCGATCGCCGGTAGCGTCCCGATGGGGCTACACAGGATCTCACCGTCGCCGCGGAAGCACTCCGCGATGGCGACCGCGCAGATTTCGTCCAGGGTGCAGGT
>JAUILJ010000575.1 GCA_030433055.1 Polyangia bacterium | reverse complement strand
CAAGGATGACCAATACAACACATGGTTGACGTATACGTCAACTGGCGCTAAGAATCCCCACCATGGACAAAGCAATTCTCACCTGCGCACTCAACGGCGTCCTTACAAACCCCAAGCAGCACCCGGTGCCGGTGAGTGCCGCGGAGATGGCGGCCTCTGCACGTGATGCCTACAACGCGGGCGCCTCGATCATGCACATCCACTTTCGGCGGCAGGAGGACAACCTCGGTCACATGCCCTCGTGGGATCCGGCGGTCGCCAAGGCGTGCTCAGATGCCATCCGGGAGGCCTGTCCAGGGGTCATCATTAACCAGACCACCGGCATCTTCGGGCCAGATGTCTCCGGCCCCATCGCTTGTATCGACGCCATCGAGCCGGAGATCGCCGCGTTGAACGCTGGTAGCCTCAACTACCTCAAGCTCCGCAAGGACGGCACCTGGGCGTGGCCCCCGATGCTCTTCGACAACCCCGTCGAGAAGGTCGACAAGATGCTCAAGGCCATGCAACGCGTCGGGACGGTGCCCGAGTTTGAGTGCTTCGACGTGGGCATCGTCCGCTCCATCGAGCTCTACTTGAAGTCCGGCATGACCGACTCAGCTCAGTACAACTTCGTCATGGGCGTCGCGTCTGGGATGCCCGTCGACAACGACCTCCTTGAGCTGCTCTTGCGCTACAAGGATCAAGAATCCGTCTGGCAGTGCACGCTGATCGGTCGGGCCGAGATCTGGCCGACGCACCAGAAGACGGCGGACCTCGGAGGCATGCTGCGGACCGGCGTCGAAGACACATTCTACTTGCCGAATGGGGACCGGACGACGGGCAATGGTCAGCTGATCGAGGCCCTCGCGGCCTGCGCGCGCAACGCGGGGCGCGAGGTGGCATCCCCAGCCGAGGCTCGAACGATGTTGGGGATGGCCGCCGCGTAGTAAGCTCTGGGCGTGACTTCCCCCATTCCCACGTTGCCGGCCATTCACGCCCACCATCTCGCCGAGCTGGCGCAGCGGTGGCAGGTGGAGCCGGCCGAGCTGCTCGAGGGCACTGGAGTATCCGAGGAAGACCTCACGGACGCCGAGCGTCGCCTGGACATCCCTACGTACCAACACATCATCCGTCGCGCCCGGGCGCTGACGGGCGAGCCCGCGCTGGGTATCTATTTCGGGCTCGATATGCGCGTGTCATCGCATGGTCTCCTCGGCTATGCTGCGCTCACATCGGCCACGGTCGGCGACGCGCTGCGGCTGGCGGTACGCTACGTGCCCACACGCACCACGGCGATCGGCCTGCGCGTGACCGAGGCTGGGGATCAAGCCGCGCTCGTCGTTGAGGAGAACGTGGACTTTGGTGACGCGCGTGACGCTGTGCTCTTCGCCTTCACCATGGGGCTGTGGCAGATCGCGCGCACGGCGACGGGCGTTCCGGTGACGGGCGAGGTGGACTTCCCCTTTCCGCGCCCTTCCTACCTCGACCGCTTCACGAGCGTCTTGCCCACCGCTCCGCGTTTCGATCAACCGCGGACCCGCATCGTGTTTGCCAAAGAGGTCTTGCTGCTGCCGATGTCGATGTCTGACCCCGCCGCGTTGCAGATCGCGCGCGAGCATTGCGAGCAGGAGCTGCGCGGTCTCGGGTTCGGCGGGGACGTGGTGGAGCGCTTGCGGGCCGTGCTCCCCCTCGAGGGCGGGGGAGGGTATCGGACCTTGGACGACTGCGCCCGAGCGCTGCATATGTCGGAGCGAACACTCAAGCGCCGGCTGGCGGCCCACGGTACGAGCTTCACCTCCGTGCTGGACGACATCCGCTGCGAAGCGGCTGTGATGTGGCTCCGCGACGAGAACGCGTCCCACGCGGATATCGCCGAACAGCTGGGATACGCGGACGCCAGCGCGTTTTCGAGAGCGTTTCGGCGGTGGACAGGGATGACTCCGGCTGCTTTTCAGAAGCAGGCCAGGCCGTCCCAAGCTGCCAAGTCGGCCCAAACGGACAAGAATCCGGCCTGAGCGGTCCTGGGAGTCCGTACGTCGGTGTTGCACTGTGTTCTTACAAGGTCGGTCCACTCCGACCGTGGAAGGCAACGATGCAGCAGACGACTCACTCTATCGAAGTCCGGAACTTTCGCTTCAACCTGGGGACGGACGTGCCAGCTCAGTGGCACTCAGCCGGTCGCGGCACGACGCTGTTCTTCAACAACCTCTCCTCGCTCTTTCCCGAGGGGGAGCGTTTCTTTATTCGAAGTGTCCGCGCTCATCTGGACCACGTTGAGGACCCTCAGCTCCGGCGTGATGTTCGCCTCTTTTGCGGACAGGAAGCGATGCACGGGCGAGAGCATGAGCGCATGAACGCGATGCTCGCGGGGCACGGATACCCGATTGATACGCTGGAGAAACGCGTCAAGGGGTTGCTCGCGCTGGTGTACAAGACACTGCCAAAGCGCTGGTCGCTTGCGGCGACATGTGCGCTTGAGCACTACACGGCGCTCCTCGCTGATTTGATCCTCCAAGACCCTGCGATTCTTGAAGGTGCCCATCCGGAGATGGCCAAGCTTTGGCGGTGGCATGCGGCGGAGGAGGCCGAACACAAGGCGGTCGCGTTTGACGTCTATGTCGCGGCCGGTGGAAACACTGTCGAGCGTGGGTTCGTGATGACGTTGGCCACGGTTATCTTCTGGGCCGTTCTCGCGGAGCAGCAGGTGCGGCTCATGCACACGGAGGGCATCGCGACGTCGCCCAGAGAGTGGCTCAAGCTGGGGCGCTTCATGTTCGGGCGCCCGGCCAAGCTCCAGCGCCTCGCGGGACCCTTGCTCGACTTCTACCGCCCGTCGTTTCACCCGTGGAACCACGACAACACCGCTCTCCTCGAGTCGTGGAGGGAGGCCGACGCCCTTGTGAACTGAGGTCTGCGGCGCCCGCGCCTACTCCCTCACGCGCAGGCGGGCGCGTGCGCTTCGACCCGCGCCGGAACGTATTTATGCCAGGGCGTTCCCGCGAAAGGGTCGCGCGCGCTCAGCTCGGTTAGCTCGTTCGGGGCGACCCCGCCTTGGGCACTATCCTCCGCACCCGGGAAGCCCACGCCCATGCCGTTGGGGAGGGCGAGGTGGCCCGTTTGCATGGTGTCGCTGAGCTCCACGCGCACGACGACGGAGCCGCGCCGAGTAGTGAGGCGGGCGAGCGACGCGTGCGAGAGGCCGAGCGCTTCGGCGTCGTCGGGATGCATGCGGAGCGCGCCATCGAGGTCTTTCTTGCGCCAGCTGGGGTCGCGGATGATCGTGTTGGCGGTGAAGGAGCGGCGCTCGCCAGCGGAGAGCACAAAGGGGTAGTCCTTGTCGTGGCTCTCGGCGTGGTTCAACGCTGCGTGTTCCTCTAAGAGGTCGGTCAGAACCAGTTGGATGCGCCCGTTGGCGGTCTTCACCTGGGTGTCCTCCCAGACCCCCTTGCCCATGATGACGCCCGTGGGCGAGTCGATGATGGCTTGGAAGAGCTTCATCGCGGCCACCGGGGGTGGGCCGTCAAAGCCCGCTCGGGCAAAGGGCTTGGGGTCGCGCATCGTGGCCCTGAGGGCCAGCCCCAGAAGGACCGCGCCCTCTTTGGCGTCCTCCGGCAGCACCGGGCCGAGGGTTCGGTAGAGGATGACGGCAGCTTGCCCGGCCAACCTGGGTTGACCCATGACGTGCTGCATGAACGCGGCGCCATACGCCGGGAGCCCGAGCTTTGCGGCTTGGTGCAGAGGCGCGAGGGTGTCTTCGTCGAAGCCGCCCAGGGCTTCGCAGAGGCGAGCGTGGATCTCTGCTTCCGGGAGCGGACCCGACGGGGCCTGGGCCGCGGCCCCGGCCTCCAGGATCCGCCGGCGCAGGTGGAAGTAGTTGTTCGGGAATTCGAAGTTGAAGAACGTGGCCTCGGCTTTTTCGAACTGCGTGGACGCTGGCAGTACATAGTCCGCGAGGGCCGCGGTCTCGGTCATCGCGACGTCGATCACCACGAGCGTGTCCAGCGCCGCGAGGGCCTCGCGCATGCGTGGTCCGTCGGCCAGGGAGTGCGCGGGGTTGCTCGCTTCCACGATCATCGCGCGGTAGCGCTTGTCGTGATCGGTGAGGATCTCCTCGGCGATGACGTTGCATGGGACGAGCCCGCTGATGATCGGAGCCTCCACCACCGGGCTGTGTTTGCCGTTGGCCCCGGACGCGAACTCCACCAACCCCATCGGCGCGAAGTGCGTACCTGGCTTACCCAGGTTGCCGGTCAACACCCAGAGGAGGCGATGGAGGTAACTGACTAGCGTGGAGTGGCGGTTCATTTGAACGCCGAGGTCTTCAAAGCTGGCAAAAGAAGCCGCGCGCGCGATGACGCGCACCGTCTCGCGAACGAGCTCCTCGGGGACACCGCAGCGCGCGCAATACTCCGCGACCGAGAGGGCCCCAAAGTGCGCCCGAATGGCATCGACGCCGTCCGCCCGCTCGGCCAGGAAGGCCTCGTCGACCAGCGACTCATCAAAGAGCGTGGCGACCATTGCAGAGAGCAGCCAGGCGTCCGTTCCGGGCTTCACCTGTAGATGGATATCGGCCAGGTCGGCGGTCTCCGTCCGCCGCGGATCCACGACGATCATCGTCCGCGCAGGGTCTTTCGCGAGCTCCTTCAGCGTCACGCGTGCGCGCGGTACGGCGTGGGAATGCCATGGGTTCTTGCCCAGGAACATGCCCACTTCGCAGTGCTCGAAATCGCCGCGGGTGTGGATCCCCAACATGCGGTCGGAGACCAAGAACTCGCCCGTCTTCTCTTGGGCGAGCGCGCTGGACTTGAAGGTGGAGCCCAGCAGGCGTCGCGTCGCGGTCGCGTACGCTCCGGGGAGGTGGTTTCCTTGGCCCCCTCCGCCGTAGTAGAAGATCGAGCTGCCACCCCAGGTGTCACGCGTGGAAGTGAGGCGCTCGGCGACTTCACGGATCGCGATGTCCCAAGAGATCGCTTCGAAGCTACCGTCGGGCTTGCGCCGCAGCGGTTGGGTCAGTCGGTGGGGGTTGTTCTGGTAGAAGTCGAGACGGTGGGGCTTCTCGCACGCGTAGCCTTGCGAGGTTGGGTGCCGCTTGTCCCCCCGGAAGCGAATCAAGCGGCTGCCGGAGTCGCCACCCAGCTGCACCTCGATGCCGCAGTTGCACTCGCAGAGGATACAGGCGGTGGGTTTCCATTCGGCGTGGCTCATCGGTGCTCCTCGGCTTCGGGTGCGGCACGTCGATCCTGCTCGGGTCGGCCGCGCGCGTGGGACGAGTCTACCCTATCGAGCCGGGTCCGACCCGGTAGCGGGCTAGCGAGTCGCTTCGGGCTCGACGATTCCGTCGAACATGAGCCGCATCCCGGCTTGAACCCAGCGCTCTCGGTCGCTTTGGTCTTCGGTCGCGAGGGCTCGCCGGGCCCCTTCAAACATAAGCGCGACAAGCGCTTGGGCTGTGCAGGGGATGTCCAGGTCACTGCGCAGGAAGCCCTTCTTGACGCCGTTGGTGAGGAAGCGTGCGGTGAAGAGTGCGAACACGTCCATGGTGCGGCCCAGGCGCTCCGGGTCGACCACGAAGCCCTGCATTTGAAAGAAGCGCACGAGATCTGGGTCGCTAGCGCCGAGATCGATCATCCGGGTGAGCATCCGCGAGATCTGCGCGCGGTACTCCGAGACGTTGTTCGTGCTCTCGGGATCCTCCATG
>JAUILJ010000574.1 GCA_030433055.1 Polyangia bacterium | reverse complement strand
AGGAGCGAACCGTGAGTGAATCCAGCCCATTGAAGAAGCAGCTCGAAATCAGCTACGAGGAAGCACTGGTGAAAGTCGTGGAGGCGCTGAAGTCCGAAGGCTTCGGCGTGCTCACCGAGATCGACGTGAAGGCTACCCTGAAGGCCAAGATCGACGCCGACATTCGTCCCTACAAGATACTGGGGGCGTGCAACCCGCCCTTTGCTCACTCCGCCCTCCAGGAAGATCTGGACGCCGGTCTGATGATGCCCTGCAACGTCGTGGTGTACACGGACGACGCTGGCAAGACGGTGGTGCACGCCATCGATCCAACGCTGACCCTCGCCGCCGCCAACAATGGCAAGCTGCAAGAGCTCGCCGCGTCGGTGAAGAGCAAGCTGGCGACGGCGCTATCCAGAGTCTGAGAGCGGCCAGCGCCGGAAAGAAAAGTGACGCGGCTGCCTTGACCAGGCCGCGACGGCCGGTGTTCGTGCGCGATGCCCTGCTGGCGCTCTACAGCGACGAAGGCTAGCTGGTGGTGGGGCCCATGGGTAGATCCTCACGGCAGCGAGGCGGAGCCGCTAGTGCATGGGGTGCGCGGGACGGCTCGGTGGCTCCTGCCCGCTGAGTTCTTGCCACTTGGATTCGCTCACCACCTGCTGCTTCCAGTTCGCGTGGCAGCTGGTGCAGGTCTTGAGCGTGGCCCCCAGCGCGCTCAGCACCTTGGCGCGATCCTTTTCCTTGGCGGCGGCGCTGATCCCATCCGCCGCCTTGTGAAAGCCTAGAGCTTGCTCGGTGAACCCAGGTGCTGCGGCGCCCATGTGCTGACACATCTGCGCTTCGCGCTCGGAGTAGCCGATGCGGCTCGCAGCTTGCTCCACGCCAGCGAAATCGTCGCTCGAGAGGGCCGCGACGATTTCCTGGACCGCGAGCAGGTGGTCACGCATTTCCTGCTTCTGGTGGTGTGCCATCATCGGCAGCAGGGGTACCGGCTTGCGCTTGTCCATCGCATCCAGATGCTCCGCGGCGGAGTCGCCGTCGCCGGGCCGCTGAGCAGACGACCGCGCCGCGGGGCTGACTGCGGCGCTGGGCTCCTGGCGCGCAGGCGTCGGGCTATCGCAGCCGGCCAGGGCCAAGCTGGCGGAGAGCGTGAAACACCCGGTGAGGTTGAGGCGGGCGAAAGGGACGAGGCGTTTCATGCGGGCTCCTGAGGTGAGTGTCGTTCGATGCTGCGGACCAGATCTTGAAGGACTCCGATCAGCTGCCCGCGGCTGGGCTCGGGCATGCTGTGGAGTATCGCGCGGAAACGCAGCTGGCTGGCCTGATCCACTCGCTTGGCTAGGCGGCGACCGGAGCGCGTCAGCGAGACGAGGCGCTGACGTGCGTCCTCTCCGACGTGCTGCTCGATGTGACCGGCCGAAGCCAGCCTTCCGCACAGCCGGGTGACGTTGCTCTTGTCGATGCAGAGCGCCCGGGCAAGCTCCTGCTGGGTCAGGGGCGATGAATCGAGGAGCAGCATCAGGGCGTGAGCCTGCGCTACGGGCAGCGGCTGCCCACAAGGCGTGCGGTCGCTGGCCAGGACGCCGAAGCGCCTGAACACCTGCTGCATCAGTCCACGCAACAACACGGCATCCGAGTCCATCGAGCGGGAGTCTAGTGGAATTGGTTGCGAGCGCAACTAATTGGTCGGCGGCGGATCTTTGCCTCGCTCGGGCGGCTTCGTCGCCGTCTACAAGGGATCAGCCAGGGGATCAGGGGGTGAGGTACGCTGTGAGGCTCCGAACCAGGTGGTCGAAGACCACGCGTACTCGGGCGGAGCCCTTCAAGTCTTCGTGGGTGACCACCCACAGCTCCAGGTGAAAGCAGATCTGAGGCAGCACACGGGTGAGCGCCGGCGCGCGCTTCGCCAGCGGTACCTGACACACGCCAATCCCCAATCCAGCGCGCACCGCCGCAAGCTGGGCCAGCTGGTTGTCGCTGCGCAACGCGAAGTTCCGTGGCGAGACGTCGAGGCCGATGTGAGCGAGCGCCTGGTTGAAGCTCGGGTCCCGATCAGCGCCGATCAGGACCTGACCATCGAGCAGCTCCTGGGGATGCTTCGGCTCAGCGTGCAGTGCGAGGTAGGTTGCGCTCGCGTACAGCCCGACCTCCAGCTTGCCGACTCGGCGCGCGAGCAGGTTGTCTTGCGTGGGGCGCACCATGCGCACGGCCACGTCTACGCTGCGTCGCAACAGGTCTTCGTTCTTGTTGGAGAGCGCGAGCTCTAGTTGGATCTTGGGATGGGTGACCAACAGTTCCGTGAGGATCGAAGGCAGCACCTCTGCGCCGACGACGTCGCTGCAGCCCACCCGCACCGTTCCGCGCTCGTCGATCTCCGGAGCCGACGTGGCGCGCACCAGCGCGCGAGCCAGCGAAGCCATCGACTCCGCGTAGGGGAGGGTGGCGAAAGCGACATCCGTGGGCGTGAGGCCGTTGGGGCTGCGCGTGAACAAGACGATCCCCAGCTCGGACTCCAGGCGCTCGAGCTGTCGCCGCACCGTCGGCTGAGCCACCCCGAGCGCGCGTGCTGCGCCAGACAGGCTGCCCTCCTGCATCACCGCGAGGAAGGCGCCGTAGAGATCCCAGGAAGGCTCGCTGCCGCTCATCAAATCTTTATAGGCAGATGAACCTATTTGGACAATGTTGCTAGCTAAGGATTGGGTGCAGATTCGGGACATGGACAACGTCAACGCCTTGCACATCGCCCCCTCGCTCTCGATTTCCGGCGCCACGCCCGCAGCCGAGAAGGCGACTTCGGCCTTTGCTGTTCGGTTCCTGCGCCTGGAAGGCTTGGTGCTGTTGCTCGCCAGCGTCGTCGCGTACCGGCACCTGGGAGGTAGCTGGGCGCTGTTCGCCGGGCTGTTCTTGGTGCCCGACGTCTCGTTGCTGGGTTACCTGCGAGGAGCACGGGTGGGCGCCTGGGCGTACAACGCGGCCCACAGCACGCTGCTGCCCGGGGCGTTGGTTGCCGCGGGTTGGCTGCTGGCGAGCCCTGCTTGCTGGGGCGTGGCGCTGATCTGGACGGCGCACATCGGCTTCGATCGCCTGCTGGGCTATGGCCTCAAGCAGCCCAGCAGCTTCCGCGACACGCACCTCGGGCGCATCGGCCACGACCGCTGAGCACCCTCGCGAGCCACGGAGGCTCAGGGCGCGGCCGCCACCTGAGCGGCGATCTCCCCGTCGATCTCTGCCAGCTGACTCTCCAGGCGAGCGAGGCCCTGCTTGATGTCCGTCGGGTGTGGGCCAGCCAGCGCGGCGCGCACGAGGATGAGCGCGATCTTCGGTGAGCCGAGCTTCGAGAAGCGCTCTACCAGGTCGCCCACCACGCTCGCCATGTGGGGAGTGAAGCACGGCCCGCGCAGCAGATGAGCAGTCGCCTGGAGGATCTCGATCCGCATGTCTCCCGAGAGGATCAGCTGGCGAGCGGTTTCCAGATCCGAGTACGCGCGCAGGTGCCGAGCAGTCCACTCGCCCGCCTGGGCCGGGTTGGGGTGGAGCGCGGGGTCGAACGGGAGGGGTAGAGTGTCTGCGTGCGCGAGGCTGGCCTCGCCGAGCACATACAACGTGGAGTCATCGATCACGCGCAGGTTGCCCAGGCCAGCGCGCTTGAACAACACGCTCAGCGTGTGAGGGCCGAAATTGAACAGGTGCACGTTCTGGAAGAAGTTGCCTTCGAGCAGCCCGTAGGGCTGATGCACGTTGGGCACCTCGACGAGCAGCTTGCCTCCGGGCGCCAGCCAGTTCCTGAGCCGCGTCAGCACGGCGAGGGGATCGTGCACGTGCTCCAGCACATGGAACGACTGGATCAGGTCGAAGCGCGTCTCTCCGGGGTCGTAGTTCTCAACCGTCCCGGTGAAGCAGTCCACGCCGGCCTGGCGCGCCTTCTCGGCGTCTGCCTCGCCGGGTTCGATGCCGTGGGGAAATATTCCGTGGTGCTCCGCCAGGAGGCTCAGGGTGCGGCCATAGCGGCAGCCCATCTCGAGTACTCTGGCGCCGGGCTGGAGCAAGGGAGCTACCAGCCGTGCCTGCTGCTGGTAGCGCCCATCGGTATACTCCTCCCAGTCGGGAGAGTCGGGAGTGATGCGCGTGCCGTCGGCGCGAGTCGCGCCCACGGATCCGTAGTGGATGCGGTAGCTGGTGGCGTAGTAGCGCGCCATGTCGTCGATGTTCGGACGGGGCGTGACGTAGACCAGCCCGCAGCGGCTGCAGGTGACGCTGCTGACATCCATGCCGAAGCGGCCCTTGGAGCCGACGGGGATGGGGTCATCGGCGCCGCACACCACACAGGACACGTGCTCGGTAGACGGAGGGATGTAGACGGTGTCGGTGTTGGTGCTTGCGCTCATGGTCCGCCATAGGCAAGCCCCATGCCGCGGCCTGGGGAGCGGCGTGCGACGCCCCGTGGAGGTGCGCCCGCCGCGTCGAGCAGGCTAGTTTGCCTGCAGGCTTCCGTTGTGACTGGCGCGTCGGCTCAGCAAACGGCCGCTGGGGCGCTTCGACGCGCGGGCCACGATGTCAACCGGTTGACCCCCGGCCGTCCTCGACGTCAGCCGTCTGGCTCGCCCCTTGGTGAGCCCAGGCGACTCGACTATCGTGACGCCTCAGGGTGAGCCCAGCTTGCCCACGGTTGTTGGTCGGCAGGGTGTTTTTTGCACCTTGTCTGGGTGTTTTGGAGGTCGACTGAGATGAAACGATGGCTGGCTTTGGCGCTGGTGAGCGCCCTGAGCGTGGGGTGCGACGAGGAGAAACCAAAGCAAGAGAAAGCTGCGGCGAGTGCCGAGGCGCCCAAGATGGAGGCTGCGCCGAGCGCTACAGCCAAGGAGCCCGAGGTCGAGAAGCCCAAGGGCCCACGCATGGACAGCGACACCATTCTCGGGATCCCCGGGGAAAAGTCCAAGGAGCCAACCAGCGCCGAGTGGGACGAGGCAAAGAACCTGGAGAGCGTGCCTGGTAACGTGGGGCCCACCGCCTGTGACGTGAAGGTGGTGCGGGAGTGGCTGATGGTCACGTGCAAGGCCTTCGGTGGGACCGACGCCAAGAAGCCAAAGTTCAAGCCGGAGAAGTCGGAGATCGTCTCTGGCAAGACGCCGGAGATGAAGACCGCGATGAAGGGCCTCGAAGGCAGCGTGATCTTGCCGCTGCGTGAGGACATCGATGTCTCCGCGCTGATCAGCTACTCCTCCGGCGGCCCAAAGAAGGCCATCACGGTCAAGTGGCCCAAGGGCACCGACGGCCCCACGCTGCAGACCCGAACCGGCATGTAGTATGCGTCGCTGGCTCGCACTCAAGGACCTGCTGGTTGACGCGACCTTGAAGACCACGGACTTGGTGCAGGAGACGCACCAGTCCGTGAGTCAGCGAGTCTTTGGCTATGCGAAGTGGGTCGAGCCGCTACAGAAACCCGCGGAGCTGGTGGAGAGCGTAGAGCAGGCCAGCTCCGGCGTGGCCTACGCGAGCGTGCGGCTGGGGACGCGGCTGGCGGGGCGCCTGCTCGACGTCGGGTTCGCCGTCGCGAGTCAGGCGCTGGACGACGAAACCGCGGAGGCGTCCACCCCGATGAGCTCCCGCGCGGTGGGTACCGCGGCCTGGACTCGGGACGCGGCGCTCGGCGTGCTCAACGGAGTCGTGGGCGATTTCCTCGATTCGCGGGAGAATGGCC
>JAUILJ010000573.1 GCA_030433055.1 Polyangia bacterium | reverse complement strand
GCACTGCAGCTTCAGCCCGCCGTCCTCGTCCTGATCCTCGGTCATCCCACGGGTCACGCAGCGAGCGAAGCTCTGTACCGCTTCCCGCAGATCACCAATGGCCCGGCGCACGTACTCTGACTCTTCACGTCGGTACTCGGTGACGAAGCGTCGGAGCCCTCCCCAGTCACGGCCCTTCTCCTCGCCGCGACCGCCGATCAGCACCCGGCTCGACCAGTCTTCGAACAGCTCCCGCACGTCGCGCGCCTCGAGGCGGTCCGTGTCGAAGGCGTGCTCTCCCAGGACGCGCAGCACCAGGCCCAAGCTGTCCAGCGCTTCATCCGCCGGTTCACGACGGTTGCGCGCGCTGCCTCCCTGAGCTGGCGGATCTTTCTTCCAGAACATGGCTAGCCTCCAGACGAGCGAACGGTTCTGCGACGGATTCCTAGAACGCCTTTCGTCGGTCGAGCTCGGCACGTGGATCGCTCGGACCCGGGTCAGCCTGCCAGGCGCTGTTGGTTTTCTGCCCACCTTCGCCCGGCGATCAGGCGATAGTGGCGCCATGGCTCTGGCAGACCGACGCTGCGAAGCGTGCCACGGAGGGATCCCGCCGCTGTCTGATGAGCGCGCGAGGGAGTTGCTCGGCGAGCTCGACGGTTGGGCGCTTGGCGAGACCGGCAAGACCATCCACAAGTGGTTCGCCTTCAAGAACTTCCACCAGACGATGGCCTTCGTGAACGCCGTGGCCTGGATCGCCCACCAGCAAGACCACCATCCGGATCTCCTGGTGCGCTACTCCCGGTGCGAAGTGACCTACTTCACCCACGCGATCTCCGGCCTCAGTGAGAACGACTTCATCTGCGCCGCGAAGGTGGATCAGCTGTTCAGCGCTGAAGCTCCTGGGGTCAAGAGCGGGGGCGTGTGGTGACTGACGACATCGATCGCATCAGCCAAACCCGACGCCCAAAGGGTAATCCACGGGGATATCAGCGCTGGCGGCACCTGCTGTTCGTGCACTGGCGCATCCCCGTCGCAGAGCTGCGCCGTGCGGTGCCGACGAGTCTGGAGATTGACACCTTCGAAGGAGACGCCTTCATCGGGCTCGTCCCATTCGAGATGCAAGGGGTGCGACCCGCGTGGGCACCGGAAGCATTCGCGTTCAATTTCCTCGAGACGAACCTGCGCACCTATGTCCACGTCGGGGGGACCGACCCTGGCGTCTTTTTTTTCTCGCTGGAGGCAGCCTCACGCATCGCCGTCACTGCCGCACGAGTTGGCTGGAGCTTGCCTTACCACTACGCAAACATGGCCATGGACGTTCGCGGTTCCGCGATCGACTACGAGACGACGCGCGCATCGGATCCCGCGGCGCGCCTCGAGGCTCACTACCGCGTTGGCAGAGAACTCGGGGCGTCCCAGCCGGGTACCCTGGAGTTCTTTCTCTTCGAGCGCTACCTGCTGCACACCGAGCGCGGAGGCAAGGTGTGGACCGGCCAGGTGCACCACACCCCGTACCCCGTCCAGCTCGCAGAGCTCGAGCGCTTCGAAGAGGGTCTAGTTAGCGCCGCCGGCTTGTCTGACCCGGGTAGGCCGCCGGAGCTCAGCCACTACTCTCTTGGAGTTGACGTGGATATCTTCGATCTGGCTCCACGACGCGCCTAACCCCCAAACCCAATCGATATTTCCCTGAGGATTATCCATGGATCGGGGGGTGAGGGACGCTGCGGCCCGCGCGTGCTGAATACTAGCCCAGCAGGTTCATCGCCATGTTCGGCAATTGGTTCGCCTGGCTCAACACGGATACGCCAGCCTGCGTCAGCACCTGATTGCGTGCCATCATCGACGTCTCTTCCGCGACGTCGACGTCGCGGATGCGTGAGTTGGCCGCGCTCATGTTGAGACGCATGGTGGAGATGGCGCTGGTCGCCACCTCCAGGCGGTTCATGGTCGCGCCGTAGTTGCTGCGAGCCGTCGAGAGACTGGTCAGCGTGCTGTCGATGCGCGCGAGCATGTTCTGCGCGTTGCCTGCGGTCGCACCAGACAACGTGCTGGTCGCCGCGAGCATCGCGGTGAGCCCGAGGCCACCAAAGGTAACCTGCAGCTGATCCGAAGCGGTGTTGTTCAGCCCGACCTGGAAGGTCATGGTGCTCGCCGTGGTCCCCACGAGCTGCTTGCCATTGAACTTCGATGACTCCTGGATGCGCCCGAGCTCCGACTTCAGCGCCTGAAACTCCGTATCCAGGTAGCCGCGGTCTTGTGCGGTGAGGGTTCCGTTCGCGCCTTGAACCGCTAGCTCTCGCATGCGGTGCATGATGTTGCTCATCTCACCCACCGACGCCTCCGCGGTTTGCACCATGCTGATGGCGTCATTGGCGTTGCGCTCAGCGACGGTGAAGGAGCGCACCTGGCCGGTCAGGCTCTCGCTGATGGCGAGACCGGAGGCGTCGTCTGCGGCGGAGTTGATGCGGTAGCCGCTGGAAAGGCGGTTGAAGCTCTTCGAGAGAGCCTCGTGGGAGCGGGTCAGGTTGCGTTGTGCTTCCATGGAAGCGACGTTGGTTCGAGTGACGAGCATGGGGATCTCCGAGGCGAAGGCCGAGCGCCAATCACTGGCGCAAGCGGGGGCAATCCATGGTCCATGCCAACTCCATGAGGCGGAAATAATATGAGCAAATACGGAGAGTTGACGGGCAGAGCTTGAAGTTCCACCCAGGCCTGCGACGGCCAAAGCATTGACGCTCGTCATGGCCGTGACGCCCGTCGCAACACATCCGCAAGCGTCTATTATTTCCCTGAGGTAACGAATGCTTAAGCAAGGTCGGCTCGCGTCCGCTCCTGACTCCTGTGAAGTCGACTCTCCCATCCGAGCGTCCCCGGTCAGCTCCGGGCCTGGCGAAACGCGCGCTGGTGTATGGCGTATTCGTACTCTGGATCCCCGTGCTCCTCGTCGTGGTGGCGAGCTTGATGGTGGGTCACTGGGTGATCTTGCCCAGACCCCCCACCGGGGACCCGGAGGTTCGAGCTGCGGTGGCCAAGCTCAGGGGCGCCGAAGACACGGGCTGGATGGCTGTTCATGTGCTCTACGGCGAGTGTCCGTGCTCTCGCCGTGTGCTCAAGCACGTTCTCTCCAGTGATCGCCCTCGGGGTGTGAGTGAGAAGCTCGTGCTGGTCGGCCGCGACGACGAGTGGGCGAAGAAGGCGCGAGCCAAGGGCCTGGACGTCGACGTGGTCGAGATGGAGGAGCTCCTCAGCAAGTACCACCTGATGGCGGCGCCCATGTTCTTGGTCGTAAACCCGCGGGGCGATGTCGTCTACATGGGTGGATATACCGCGAGGAAACAGGGTCCAGACATCGCGGACGTCGCGATCATGCAACACCTCATGCACGGTGAGCGTGAGCAGGAGCGACCCATCTTCGGCTGTGCGGTTGGTGCCTCTCTCCAGGATGCGCTCGACCCGTTGCACATCAAGTACTCCAGATAGACCAAAGGAAACACATGTCCACTGAAGCAAGCGAGCGGAAGCGCTCGCGCATCCTCGATACGTTGCTCCTACCCAAGGAGATCACCGAGTTCGAGCGACGCTACCTCGAACGAGTCAACAAGGTCGGCCTGGCGTTCTTCGCCCTTCATTTACCGGTCTTCGTTGCGGTAGCGTACTTCAACGACACTGGACCGGTGACGGCGCTGATCTTGACGCTGGCCGCGCTGGTTGGCCCTGCGGTGGCGTACAAGTCCTTCAGCAACCCGCGAAGTGTCTCCCTGATTTACGGGTTCACCTCGATGCTGATGGGAGGCTTGCTCGTGCACTTTGGCCAGGGCCCGGTGCAGATCGAGATGCACTTCTATTTCTTCGCGTTGCTCGCGATGTTGGCGGTGTACGGGAACCCCATGGTGATCGTGGTCGCTGCCGTAACGGTCGCGCTGCATCACCTGTTGCTCTGGCTCTACCTGCCAAAGAGCGTGTTCAACTACGACGCTCCGATCTGGGTGGTGGCGGTGCACGCGGCGTTCGTGGTGCTGGAGTCGGTCGCGACCTGTTCAATCGCACGCTCGTTCTTCGACAACGTGATTGGCCTGGAGAAGATCGTCCAGGCTCGTACCAGCGAACTGGACGACCGCAACCGAGCGATGCGCCTGGTACTGGACAACGTGGAACAGGGGTTCTTGACCATCGGTCGAGATGGTGTGCTGTCACCGGAGTACTCGTCGATCGTCGAGCGCTGGCTCGGCAAGCCGAAGCCGGGAGGCAAGCTGAACGCACTGCTCGCGGCTCGTGACGAAGACTTCGCCGCTCGCTTCGACCTGGGCTGGGAAGAAGTCATCGAGGACATCATGCCCCTGGAGCTAACTCTGGATCAGATGCCCCGGCGCCTCGACCTGGGAACCTGCAAGCTGCACTTCGACTACTCGCCAATCCTGAACGATGAAGCGGAGCTGGTGGAAGTGCTGGTCGTGATCACCGACATCACCGCCCAGCTCGAGCGTGAGCGCCTGGAGGCCGAGCGACGCGAGACGATGCTCATCTTCGATCGCATCGTGCGGGACAAGAGCGGCTTCCTCGAGTTCTTCCACGAGGCGGATGGCCTGGTCGAGTGCATTCGCGAGCAGAGCCAACCCGACCTGAGCGTCCTGAAGCGCCAAATCCACACACTGAAAGGCAATGCCATGCTCTTCGGCATCCACACGATTGGCGACCTCTGCCATGAACTCGAGAGCCGCATGGAGGATGGCGGAGATGTGCCGTCGTCGGAGCACCTCGAGCAGCTGGGGACACGCTGGAGTGAAGTGAAACAAAGCATGGACACCTTGCTGGGGGAGCGAAACTCGAATCACATCGAGGTGGACGACGCGGAGTTCGAGGATGTGCTCCGTAGCCTGGTCCGAGGTGCACCGCGTGACGTCATCGTTCAGAAAATTGCTGCATGGAAATTGGAGCGCACCGAGAATCGACTCGCTCGGGTGGCCGAGCAAGCGCGTGGCATCGCGCGCCGCCTGGGCAAGGGCGACATCCATGTGGAGATCGCCCACTCTGACCTGCGGCTCGACCCTGCAAAGTGGTCCAGCTTCTGGAGCAGCTTCGTGCACGTCGTGCGCAACGCCGTAGACCATGGCCTGGAAGAGCTGGACGAGCGGGGCGCCAAGACAGCAACCATCGCTCTGTCCACGGCGGTGGACGGGGGTGAGTTCGTCGTGGAGATCGCAGACAACGGACGCGGCATCGACTGGCAAGCCGTGGCGGAGAAGGCGAAGTCGTGCGACCTGCCGACGCACACTCAGGAGGATCTGATCGAGGCCCTGTTCCGCGATGGCATCAGCACCCGGCGCGAGGCGAGCCTGTTCTCCGGCCGCGGAGTGGGCATGGGAACCGTTCGCAGCGAGTGCCTCGATCGAGGAGGTCGCATCGACGTCGACGCCAATCCCGGCGGAGGGACCCGCGTCCGCTTCTCGTTCCCACTGGGAGCAATGGCCGAGGACCCCATCCAGACCTATCGCCAGGCGGCCTGACACCCACCGAGAGCACGGCTCGGCGATGCGTAGTGCAGCGCCGGGCCGTTTCTCCGTGCTACTTGCGCGTGCGTGTGAGCAGCTTGTTGATCAGGTTCTGGGAGCCAAAGCCCAATCCCACCGCCAACGCCCCACTGATCACGGAAAACTGGGTGAGCGAAAAATGAAACAGGTTCAGAATCGTGACCACGATCATCACCATAAAACCA
>JAUILJ010000572.1 GCA_030433055.1 Polyangia bacterium | reverse complement strand
GCGTGGAAGGCACCGTCTCGATGTCACGCAGGTTGATCTTGTTGTCGCGTAACCACTTTCCGTAGGGCTGACGCGTGCAGATGTCCTGCTTGAGCTCCTCGTCTTCCACGATCCGACCCTGCTCGAGGTCGACCATGAACATCTTGCCCGGCTCGAGCCGGCCTTTGCGCTCCACGCGGTCCGCAGGGAACTCCAGGACACCGGTTTCGGAGCCCATGACGATGATTCCGTCGTGGGTCAACATCCAGCGTGCGGGCCTGAGCCCGTTGCGATCCAGCATGGCGCCGATCTGTCGCCCGTTGGTGAAGGCGAGGGCAGCAGGGCCGTCCCAGGGCTCCATCAGGCACGAGTGGTATTCGTAGAAATCCCGCTTGTGCTGCGGCATCGCTGCGTCGTTCTGCCACGCCTCCGGCACCAGCATCATCATCACGTGGGGCAGCGCGCGGCCACCGTGGACCAACATCTCCACGACGTTGTCCAGGGTCGCCGAGTCGCTTCCGCGGGGTGTTACGACGGGCAGGATGTGGCGCACGTCCTCGCCGAAGATCTCACCGGCAAACAGCGTCTCTCGCGCCTTCATCCAGCCGATGTTGCCCCGGACGGTGTTGATCTCACCGTTGTGCGCAAGCGTGCGGAACGGTTGGGCCAGCTGCCAGGTGGGGAAGGTATTGGTGCTGAAGCGCTGGTGCACCATGGCCAGCGCGCTGATCATGCTCGGGTCGTTCAGATCGCGGTAGAACACCGAAAGCTGTTCCGCGAGGAGCAGGCCCTTGTAGATCATCGTGCGCGACGACAGGCTCGGGATGTAGAAGGTCTTCTTGGCCTTACTGGCCAGGTCGCTCTCCCGAATGGTGCGCTCAATCCACTTGCGGATGACGAACAGCTTGCGCTCGAAGACCGTTTGGTCGGTCACGGTAGAGCCGACGATCACCTGACGAATCACCGGCGCACTGCCGCGCGCGAGGGGACCACATGCGTCGATGTCGACGGGCACGTCCCTCCAGCCGAGAAGTCGCTGGCCGGTGCCACCGATCTTGTCCTCGACGATCTGCATGCAGCGACGGCGCTCCTCGCGCTGCTGGGGCAAGAACACAGTGCCAACACCGTAGTGGCCTCGGGCGGGAAGCTTGATTCCCAGCTTGGCGCATTCTTGCTCGAAGAACGCGTGAGGCAGCTGAATCAGGATGCCCGCTCCGTCGCCGGTCAGCGGATCGCTACCGGCGGCACCTCGGTGAACGAGGTTCAAGAGGATCTGCACGCCTTGGCGCACGATCTCGTGGGACGCGACGCCCTTGATGTTCGCCACGAAGCCAACGCCGCAGGCGTCGTGCTCGAACTGGGGATCGTAGAGTCCGGACTTCTCGGGGAGACTCATGCTCGGGGCCTCCAAACAGGGGTTCGCAGGTGGGCACTGCGCGCGCTGGCGCACAGCAGGTTTCGCTTGCACCAAGCACGGCTGACCGGGAGGGGGAAACGGCGAGCTTCGCTCGGTGCTGCCCGCCCAGGTGCGGGCGGCATCCGCGCCGAGAGGCGCGAACAAGCATAGTTCGTGGTTCGCGACGCGAGAATTCTCGAGCCGCTCAAGCTATTGGGCCACGCATTAACGCGCCGCGCAAGGGCGGGGCACATGAATCGAGGCGGGGTACCCAGCTCCGGCGCGCAGGGGGTAGCCTGGGGGAGTGGCGCGAGTCTGCCCACACGCGTTTTCGTGCGGTTCAACCAGCGCATGCTTCGGCCAATTCGTCGCGAAACCGGTGGTTCTGGCGCGCGACGCTGACCGTTGGGTGCTGCTTGGCGTTCAGCCAGCGCGCAGGCTATCTGGCGAAGGTTTCGGGAATGTTTCGTCTGCGGCGGCGGGACGGCCTTGGGTTCTCGAACTCGTGTCTGATATCTCCTACAGGGATGGTTTGGCACTTCGCGAGGCATACCGGGCGTTGGACTCGAACAGCTCGAGCCTATGCGCGGGCCGCGCTGGTGCTCCTGGTGGCCGTTCCCGCTCTGGTGGCATGCAAGGAGGATCCTCCTCCGCCGCCGGCGAAGCCGGCGCCGAGCGCTGCTCCGAGTGGTCCCTGTGCTGACGGCAAGAGCGAGGATCCGACGACCAGCCAGTTCAAGCCCGCTCAGAACGCGTTCCACGAGAAGGAATACGCCAGGGCCAAGGAACTGCTGACGGCGCTCGCGAAGCGCTACCCGAACAGCGCCAGCGTACGCGTCTGGCAGGGCGATGCGGCGCTCTTCGACAGCAAGACTCCCCTTGTGGAAGCGGCAGATCAGGGCCTGGTGTTCTACAAACAGGCCCTCGAGCTGCATGAGCAAGGCTGCGGGCTCCCCGACTACGAGCGCTACTACATGCGCATGGGCTTCGGCTACGCGTACCTTCGCAAGAAGCAGGGCAAGCAGGCTTTGTTGCACCTCAAGGCGGCCGAGAAGGAGTTCAACAACTCCTCGGGGCTGTTCTACAACATCGCCCGCGCTTATTGCCGTGAGGATAATGTGGATCAGTGCGTCGCATACTTCGAGAAGACGCTGGTCAACGCCAAGGCCCTGAAGAAGCCCGACTTCCTGCGAAGCCACTACTCCTTGGCATCATGGATTAGTCGGTCGCGGACCCAGAGCGAGTTCGTGAAGCTACGCCGGGACAAGCGCTATCGCGACCTGCTCGCGAAGTACAAGGGCGACTAGCGATCGCGCAGTGCCTACTTGGCCTGCCAGACTTGGGCAAAGACCTTGGTCTTTCCCTTATCCATGTGGATAATTACGCGGTACTGGCCCGGACTGGCAACACAGATCGGGCCATCGCCGTTCAGCACCGCGTAGCCAGTGCCGAGCTTCGCTTCGGCGAGCTGCGAGTCGTCGCGGCTCAGCAGCTCCAGGTGCAGCTCCGCATCCCCATCCGCCACTGCCGCCGCCCGCAGGCACTTGGTGGTATCGATCACCGTTACAGGGATTTCGCGTCGTCCTTCGGGCTCCAGCTCCACCTCGAGGACCTGAGGCAGCAGCGCCTTCATACCCTCGGCGCACGCCGACTCGAGCTTGGTTAGCGCAGCCTTGCCCGTTTCCTCATGGATTTCGTCGTAGCATCCGGGGGGTAGCGGTGGCGGCTCCGTTGAGGCGGCAGGCTCTCGCGCTGGGGCGCTCGCAACGACAGACGGCGCGGCGCTTGGTTGCGCAGCGCCATCCTGGGCGCGGGTCTCGGTGCTCGGCGTCTTGCTACATCCACCGCACGCCGCCAGGAGCAGCGGCAGCGGGAGAAACGAGAAGCGATGCATGCGGCGACTGTCCATTCAGCGCCGAGTAAACGGCCCGGCCCCGTCCCGTCAAGCTCAGCCCTTGCGGTGCTTCTTGCGGCGGCGCTTCTTCTCCGCGCGCTTGCGTGAGCCGGTGACGGCTTCGTCAGCCGCATAGGCAACCTCGCCGGTCACGACCGAACCGGGGACGGGGAGCTTCGGCACGATCAGCAGCTCGCAGTTCAGCTGCGTGTAGTCGTCGTCGATGGGCTTGATGTGCCAGGTCGCGTCGAGGCGCTTGACGTTGCCCTTGACCATGCTCCCGGACAAGGTGCGGACGTCGCCGTTCTTTTGCACCGGCTTGAACCGCACGACCGCCCAGATCTTTCCGGCCCCGTGAAGGATGGGGACCGAGAGGTAGACCAGGGTGTCGTCGCCTTCCTTGCCCACCACGCGGGCCTTCTTGAACTTGGAAATGAAGCGCGCGTAGTTCTTGAAGTCGGTGACCACGTCTTCGACGATGTCGGGGCTGGCCTTGATGGCAATTCGAGCACACCCCGCCTTCACGTCGCTCTTGTCCGTCTTCTTCTCATAGCGCTCGGAGTCATTCTTCTTCTTGAGCCGCTCCCCCTCACTTTCCGCCCACGCGGGAACGCTGAAAGAGAGGCCGATGGCACCGGTACTCAGCAAGAGACTGCGACGAGAAAGCTGCATTCGATGATTCTCCTGGGGAGGCTGGAGGGGTCAGAAGCGGGAGGCCTCGGTGCGTTCCGAGAACTGCAAACCGTGCTGCACACTGCGTGCCGAGCACGGCAAGTGCCGGGGATGGCTGGACAGTTGGACGCGCTTCACTGACGTTTCTTGCGGTTTATTTGGGGGTTAGACGCGATGTTCTCGCGCTCTCACTCGCGGCATGGGTCGTTTGGGGATCCCCCATCGGAAGCCCCGTCGCCTGGGCGGCGAAGTCCCGTTCACAACCGGTGTCGCAACAGCGGCACATGCTCCCCGCTTACGAAGTGTTAGTACGAACCTTCCCCGGCCGACCGGCCGGGGAGAGCCAGATCATCAGTCGGCTTCCGGCTCTACTGGGGCCATGGTGCACGAACCGCTGAACTGCACCCCCTTGTCCATGAAGATCTCGGGGGCCTGCAGGCTACCAGTCACTTGTGCCGGCACATAGAGCTCGATCGCGCGCTCGGCCAGCACCCGAGCGTCGACCCGGCCACCTCGAATGATCACGGTGGCGACGCGGATCTCCCCCTCGACGTCTGCACCCGCACCGATGATCAGGACGTCGTCGCTGCGGATCTCGCCTCGGAACGTACCGTCGATGCGCACTCGGCCGGTGAAGTGAAGCTTGCCTTCGAACCGGGTGCCGCGCCCCAGCAGCGCCGTGATCTCGCTGGCGGGAAGCGCCGTATGATCGGTCATGGGAGCCGAGGAGCTATCACAGCCAGCCGGGGTTGCAAACCGGCTCTCTGGGTCACGAAATCCAGGCCAAGGGGGGATCGGTAGCAGGGCGACTCTGCCCCCTCGTGGGCAGCGCCTGGCCGGGTGGCTGCAGCGACAAACACGGTCAGCGGAATACTGCACAGGTGTGCGTTAGGTTCGCGACATGAGGCCGGGCGTCGCCACCGTGTATGGACTAACACCCCTCACCCCCAACCCAGAATAGGCTTTGAAAATCAGCAGCTTATGTGGTGGATCCAAAGCGGAACGGATCCTGCTTCTCCCGCCCCGGCAAAGTCCATCGAGCCCGGGTACGAGTCTGATTGACACAGGCCTACAGCGTGTGACAGTCCGGCACTGTTTTCGGGTTGGCAAACGCGAGAGGAATGGGCGATACGCCACTTCACTCTCACTGGAATGAACGGGCCAATTCTCCCGGCCACAGCGCGCCTCGCCAGAGCGCGAGAACGCAACAACACGGAGCCGCCAAGATATGAAGCGCCGAATCTTAGGAGCCACTTTCGCTTTCGCGAGCTTGATCACCGCCTCTGCCTTCGCGCAGCCCGCCGAGCCTGCACCGGCGACCGGGCCCGCTCCCGCTCCGGCTCCGGCTCCCGCTGCTGCTCCTGCAGCTCAGCCCGGTGGTCAGGCCTCCGGTGGCTTCCAGCTTGGCCTGGGAGGTAGCGGTGACGCGATCTCCGACACCGGCCCGAGCGACGAACCGAACGAGCCAGGCAAGCCGAAGCCGCTGCCCTGGAGCTTGCAGCTGGTTTGGGATCAGAGCGCAACCACGGACACCGTGGGCATCGGCCAGGACCGTCAGTCGGAGGACCCCACCTACGACATGACCTTCACGCTGAAGCCGGCGTACAAGATCATTTCCGAGGAGAAATGGAGCCTGTCGATCGCTGGCGAGATCGGCGCGCTGCGTGAGTTCACGAACAGTGACATAACCACCAAGCGTGGCGAGTGGTCGCTCACTGACGCAAAGCTGTTCAGCGCGTACAACCGGGTGCTGGCGAGCGACGG
>JAUILJ010000571.1 GCA_030433055.1 Polyangia bacterium | reverse complement strand
CGTGGCTGCAGACGAGAGCTGTCAGGGTCCGGAGGAGCTGGAGCGGCTCGCCGGTGTCGCGGTGGTCAACGTCAAGCTGATGAAGAGCGGAGTGCTTGCCTCCTTGCGCTTGATCGAGCGGGCGCGAGAGCTGGGCTTCGGCTTGATGATGGGGGGGATGGTCGAGTCGCGTCTGGCGATGGGAGCTGCCGCGAGCATCGCGGCGGGATATGGCGGATTCAGCTACATCGACCTCGACACGCCGCTCTGGCTGGCAGCAGATCCATGCTGCGAAGGTTACTCACAGCGCGGCCCCACGATCGAGCTCTCACCCGATGCCCAAGGCCACGGTGCGCGCATCCATCCGTCTTGGCTCGGGCGCCCCGATGACTGAGACCCGGCACACGTTTTCACCGAATCGTGGAAAGATCCCGCCACAGCCACTAGAACGAGGGCTGTGAGAGCCAATTCGAGCTCCAGTGCTCCGACCCAACTGTTCTTGCCGCTCCCCGGCATCGCCGTGACGCCCCCCGTGGCGCCCCGCATCCCGCGCCACGACCGGGTGTTCGTGAACCGCAACCTGGCGATGGCGAACATCGAGTGGGTCGGCTTCGACATGGACTACACGCTGGCCATCTACAACCAGCGAGCCATGGACACGCTCAGCATCGAGCTGTCGGTGGAGAGACTGCTCAAGCGCGGGTACCCGAGCTATTTGCGAGACGTCCATTACGACACGCGCTTTCCCATTCGCGGGCTCCTGATCGACAAGCGACTGGGCCATGTCTTGAAGATGAACCGCTACAAAGCGGTGTTCACCGGCTATCACGGCCTCAAGAAGCTCCCACGAGAGACCCTCGATGAGCTGTATCTGAACAAGAAGATCCGCCCCAGCACCCCGCGCTATCACTGGATCGACACGCTGTTCGCGCTGTGTGAAGTGACGCTCTACTCGGTCGCGGTGGACGCCATGGAGAAGCGAGGTGAACAGGTCGACTTCGCGAAGCTCTTCGGCGACATCCGGGAGTCGATCGACGAAGCGCACCGGGACGGCTCCGTGTACCGCGCGGTAACGGCGGACCTGCCGAAGTACGTGGAGCGGGACGAGGACCTGGCGCGCGCGCTGCACAAGTTCCGTTCCTCCGGCAAGAAGCTGTTCCTGCTCACCAACTCCCCCTGGCACTACACCAACCAGATGATGACCTACCTGCTCGGTGAGGCCATGCAGGAGTACCCGAGCTGGCGGCACTACTTCGACGTGATCGTCGTCAGCGCCCAGAAGCCCAGCTGGTTCAAGGAGGGCCGGCCGCTGATGGAGCGCGACGGAGACGTACTGCGGGAACTCAGTGGTCCCCTCGAGCGAGGCAAGGTGTACGAGGGGGGCAACCTCCGAGAGTTCGAACGCCTGACGCGAAGCATCGGCTCCAAGATCCTGTACGTCGGCGATCACATCTACGGCGACATCCTGCGCAGCAAGAAGGAGAGCGCGTGGCACACCGCGATGATCATCCAGGAGCTCGACCAGGAAGTCGCGGCACTGGAAATGTGCCTCGGGGAAATGGCCAGGCAGCGTGAGCTCAACGAGAGTCGAGATCGCCTGGAAGACGAGCTTCGCTTCTACCAAGCGCGCTTCAAGGAGCTGTCGAAGGCCCGAGCCGAAGACGTCGAGGCGGACCGACTGCGGGTGAAGCGAGCCCTCGAGCAGGTGCGGGGTGAGCTGCGGTCCATCGAGCGCGAGCTCACGAGCTTGGCGGAGACGGTGAACCTGACGTTCCACCCCTACTGGGGTTCGCTGCTCAAAGAAGACAACGAGATGAGCAGTTTCGGCCTGCAGGTCGACACCTACGCCGACTTGTACAGCCGCCGGGTGAGCTGCTTCCGCGAGTACTCTCCCCATCAGCACTTTCGCTCGCCTCACGACCTGATGCCCCACGAGCTGTGAGGAACGCGCTCGATCGAAGCAGCGACACTCGATCGAAGCAGCGACACTCGATCGAAGCAGCGGTACGCATCCCTGGTGGGTGACGTCATTTGACGAGCAACTGACGGCGCAGCCGGCCGAGTCGGGGGGGCACTCCTGAACTCGGTCGGTCTTCATGCCTAGTCGCTCACTTCGCCTCTGCCTCCTCACCTCGATCGGCGCCGTATGGCTCGTCGCCACTTCAGGCGCCTCAGCTCAGACACCCGCCGATCTGGCGGCTGCCCGCGACCACTTCCGCACCGCGCAGCGCCTCGAAGCGAAGAAGGACTGGTCCGCGGCGGCCGACGAGCTTCGCGCGGCGCTGCGCATCAAGGAGACTCCTGGCCTGCGCTATCACTTGGCCTACTGTCAGGAGCAGCTCGCCAGCTACAGCGCGGCCCTCATCGACTACGAGCGAGCGCAGCAGCTGCTCGCGGAAGGACAAAAGGCCGCTGACGTCTCTCGGCTCCTGGGCCCAGCCATCGAGCGGGTCAAGGCGATGCTGGGGGAGCTCACGGTCGTGTCTCCAGATGGCGGAACCTTCCGAGCGTTTCTCGACGGAAACCCGATCGAAGTCGGAACGCCCACGCGGCTGGACCCTGGTCTACACATACTCAGGGCGGTGCGCGACGAACGAGAGCAGCGCCACGAAGTCGTCGTCGCGGCTCAGGAGCAGTACCGAATCGAGCTGAGCATCCCGGCACCGGAGCCACCCGCACCCCTCCCTCCAGCCTCGCAGCCAGCGCGGGACGCGCCACCTGATGAGCCGCCGCGCTCAATCAAGCTCCCGCTGCTGATCGCCGAGGGCGTAGTCACCGCAGCGGGTCTGGGCATCGGGCTCGGCTTCACTGTCCGAGCCAATCAAGCGAGCGACGAGGCCGATCGAGCACTGGCAGACATCGACTCCAAGGACCCAGCGCGCCAGTGTGGGAGCGAACTCGAGAGCGTCCAGTCCGCGTGCAGCCAGCTCTCCGACCTCAAGCAACGAGAGTTCGACGCCCGGCACGTGGCGACGGCAGGCTTCATCGGCGCCGGGACGGGCGCGGTGCTGCTGCTCGCAACCTGGCTCCTCTGGCCAGACGAGGGCGCACCTGCGGATGCAAGCACGCCACGCCTGAACGCGCGGTTCGACGGGCGGCGGAGTTTCGTGGGTGTATTCGGCCAGTTCTGAGCGCTCGTTCACAGAAATGCGCCTCGATAACTTGACGGAGCCGCCTGCGTGCTTCTGAGTGGGGCCAATGCTCTGGGCTGGGAGAAAGACGAACGAGCGAGCCCCCGCGGCTTGGTCCGAGCGGCTTCTCCTCCCGCTGTGCATCGTTGGCGCGGTCACGGCGACGGTGCTCGTCGCGCCCAACACGCAGGGCGCGAAGGGGTGTCCCAGCGGCATGGCGAGCATCCTCGGTCGCTACTGTATCGACCGCTACGAGGCGAGCATGGATGTGATCAGCAGCAAGGGGAAGCGCCTCCGGACGCACTCGCCTTACTTCTCTCCGAGCCCTGACCAGCTGGTCAGGGCTCGATCACGCCGCAACGTCGTACCTCAGGCGTACCTCACCCAAGAAGAAGCCACCATCGCCTGCGAATCCGCGGGAAAACGCCTGTGCACGGATGAGGAATGGGTCACCGCGTGCAAGGGACGTCAGCCCACTCAATATCCCTACGGAGATAAACACATCGCCGGCCGCTGCAACGACGCGGGCGAATCTTCGCTACTCCGTGTCTTTGGCAAGCTGCCCGACGCAGAGCTGTATCACATCGATCGCATGAACGATCCGCGTCTCAATCGGTTGCCCAAGACGGTGGCAAAGACCGGAGCGTACAAGCGCTGCCGCAACTCCTTCGGCTTGTACGACATGGTGTGCAACCTCCACGAGTGGACCGCCAACAGGGGCGGGACGTTTCGCGGCGGTTACTATCTGGACACCCACATCAACGGTGAAGGCTGTGGCTATCTGACCACGGGGCACAACACCAAGTACTCGGATTATTCCATCGGCTTCCGCTGTTGCAGCCGACCGGGTGGAGAGCCTCTCCCCAAGAAGCTCAGGAGCCCCATTCCTGCTGGGTCCCCGCGGGCCCTGGATTTCGAGCGCAAAAAGCGGGAGCGGGCACGAAAGCGAGCGGCGCGGAAGGCCCGCTGAAGCCCCGCTGAAGCCCGCTGTGAAGCCCGATCGCCCCTGAGGTGTAAACACGGAGTACGAAGCGGGTTTGAAAGCCACGCTCTCAAACCCCCTACCGCCCGCAAAACGTAGAGAAGTTTTGTCCCTTGTCAGCGGCCCCACGCTGCGCTCTGTTCTCGCCCGGTGCGGCACACAACTTGCCGCAATACTGGGTGGACGGCGGCCCTCTTCGGCCCCATCAACCCTGAAACTCCCTCCCCCCCTCCCGCTCTTTACGTACGACTGCACGAGGAATCCCGATGACCAACAACCTGGTCCACTGGCTCGAACGCCTAATGACCAACTTTGGAGCCGGCTGGGTGATGTGGCTCCTGATCGGCTTGAGCATCATCTCCGTCGCCATCATGCTGGAGCGCGCCTACTTCTACTGGCGCCTGCGCGACGATATCGGCGGTCTCGCCCACGAGCTCCGCGCGCTGCTCAAGAAGAACGACATCGACGGCGCCATCAAGCGCATGCAGCAATCGCCCAGCGCGGAAGCCGCAGTCGTCGTCGCTGGGCTGCTCGAGGCGGATCGCGGCGCAAAGTCCGCCGAAGAGGCCATGCACGGTGCGGCCGCCCTGCAGCGCATGAAGCTCGAGAAGTGGCTGGCCTACCTGGGCACCCTGGGCAACAACGCGCCGTTCATCGGGCTGTTCGGTACGGTCATCGGTATCGTCCAGGCCTTCAAGGCCTTGGGTAAGTCCGACGCCGCGACCAACGCGATGGCGGCTGCCCCGCAGGAAGTGATGGCGGCCATCGCCGAGGCCCTGATCGCCACGGCGATCGGACTCCTGGTGGCCATCCCCGCGGTCGCGATGTTCAACCTGTTCATGCGCATGTCCAAGTCGATCTTGGCCAACACGGAAGCGTTGACGCGCGTGCTGCTGAGTCACCTCACCGCGGAAGGCGCTGGTGAGACCGCCAGCGAAGAGGACTGAACGTGGCCGGCGGAGCATCCAACGACGACGATGGGATGATCTCAGGCATCAACGTGACGCCGCTGGTCGACGTCACGTTGGTGTTGCTGATCATCTTCATGGTTACCGCCAAGATGATCGTGAGCCAGGGCATGCCGATGGACCTACCCAAGGCAGCCAGCGGCCAGGACATCCAGACGGTGTTCAGCGTCGAGCTGAGCGCCGATGGCAAGACCATGGTGGACTCGAAGAAGGTGGCCGACGACGACGCCGTCAGCGGCCTCGCCAAGGCTGCCAAGGCCAAGAACAAGGACATCCGAGCGGTTATCCGCGCGGATAAAAAGGTCGAACACGGGCGCGTGATCCACGTGCTGGACCTGCTCAACCGCGCTGGCATCAGCAAGGTGGCGTTCGGTGTTCAACAAGCAACTCCGGGGGAAACCACAGCCAAGCCCGCCAGCAGCGACGGATAGCCCCATGAGTGTTGCCGCCCGCCCCACAGCCGCCCAACCCCTGGGCGACAACCTAGACCCCCTCGTCGCCGTGCTGTCGCTCGATCGCGGCGTGACGCGCATTGGTATGGTGCTGGGGATTCTGGGTGGGTTGTTCCTCCACGGGGCGGCTGCGGCGAAGGGACTACGCACGCCGTTCTGGATGGACGAGTTCACATCGGGCGTGACCTACGCCGTCGACAACGC
>JAUILJ010000570.1 GCA_030433055.1 Polyangia bacterium | reverse complement strand
CCGTGCTCATGGGCGCTGTGCCGCTGCGGCGATCTCCCGGGCTCAGGCTGCAGCCCGGGGAGTCGCCGGAATCGCCAGCTCGAGCCGACGCGGTGCCGCCAGCGCCCGTTGCGCTGCCGCCAGCGCTTCCAGTACCCGGTCCACTTCCAGAGCCCGCGGGGCCTACCTCACCCCCACCGAGCACACCGGCCAGGCGAATCGAGTGATAGCGCTCTGGGACGTTCCATCCGAGCGCGTCACTCCAGCCGGGGCCTGCGACTTCCCAACCAAAGCCGCCGCCTTCGTACGGCCAGCATATGAAGCCGCGATTGGAGCGCCCGCAGATATCCGCGCGGTTATCTCCGTTGATGTCGCCGAGGCGCAGGGTGCGGTAGCTGTCTGGGTTGCCCCAGCCGTCCTCGGCGGGCATCGCGGGTCCCAGTACGCGGCGATCGAAGCCTGTTTCGGTGGCGAGCCAGCACTCGATGCTGGACTCACCGCGCACGCAGAAGTCGCTGCGCCCATCACCGTCGAGATCCGCCATGCGAATCGACGCCAGCGCGGCCCGCCCCTGCATGCTCGGCGAAGGCAGAGGCGGACCGTCCAGGCGCTCGGTGAATCCGACTCCGTCGAACAGGTAGCAGCGGAGCGCTTCGTCCTCGCGGGCGCACAGGTCGCTGCGGCCATCTCCGTTGACGTCTGCGAGCCGGATGGTGCTCCAGCTGTGCCAGTCGCTCCAGCCGGCTTCGTCGGTCCAGGCAGGCCCTGCGATGCGCTCGACAAAGCCCGCGTCGCTGGAGAGCCAGCACGACATCCCTTGAGGCTCTCTCGCGCAGACATCGCTCTTTCCGTCGCCATTGACGTCGCCCAGGCGCAAGCTGCCGTAGCGATTCACGTCGTCGAAGCCCGCCTCGTCGCTGAGCGCGGCGAGCACGCGCGCGTCTCCGAAGCTCTTGCCCCGGCTGGGGTAGCAGGCCAGGCCATCCTTGCCGCGCGCACACAGGTCGGCCTTCCCGTCGCCTGTGATGTCCGCGAGGCGGATCGCGCTGAAGTAGCGTGTCTCACCCCAGCCCGCTGCGTCGCTGAGGTCGGGCCCCAGGATGGAGTCACCGAGGCCGGTTGGAGTTCCTTCCCAGCAGCGCACGCCGCTCGGCAGTCGCAGACATACGTCGGCGCGGCCGTCACCGGTCACGTCCCCCATGCGCAAGGTCGAGAAGACCCCCGGGGCAGCCAGGTCCGCGTCAGCCAGGGCTACGCTGGGCGCTGGGCTGAATCCGTTTCCGTAAGAAAGCGAACACTCGATGCCAGTCTCACCCAGGGAGCAGACATCAGCCCCGTGATCGCCGTTGAGGTCGCTGTGCGTGCCGCTGTCGAAGAGCGCCGCTTGCCAGGCTTCTTCGAGCTCGCACACCTGGTCTTCGTCGACCTCGCCGTCGCAGTCGTTGTCCTTCTCGTCGCAGGCTTCGAACTGCGGCTTGACGCCACCCTCGCAGCTGCCCCAGTCCCCGTTGCCGCAGGTCTGGGTGCCCTTGCGGCACTCGCCAACGTCACTGCCGCACTCACGCTGGAGGTCTTCGTCGATCTGTCCGTCACAGTCGTTATCGATTCCGTCGCACGTTTCCGCGGGGCCCTTGCACGCGCCCCAGCTCTCCCACTTGCAGCTACTGCCGCAGGTGCGGGTGTGGGCACCGCAGCTCGAGCAGTCTTCCGTCTGTGTCTGTCCGGCGCTGCAGTCGCACAACGTGCCTTTGCGCACGACGTAGCCGCTGTTGAACTTCGAGGAACTGTACGTGATGGTGCGCACGCCCGGCGCGCAACCGGAGCAGCAGTTCTCCTCACTCACCGTGACCTGCGAGCCGCCGCTGGCAGGCGATTTGACCCACGCGACGTGCCCGTAGTTGCCGAGGGTGCTGGTCGCGATGCTTCCGGTGACCGGATAGTTGACGATGTCGAAGCGCGGGTCGAGGGCCGCGTGGGAGGCCCAGGTGTTGGCGTTGCCCCAGTTGACGAGGGACAGGTTCCAGTTCCTGCACACCATCTCCCAGGCCCACCAGGTGCAGTTGCCCCCGTTGTCACAGCACGGATAGATGTTGGTGGAGTTGCCACACGTGTTCTGGTGCGACTGGCCACCACAGCTGAACGCAGCCTGGGTTTCGGGGGAGAGAGTGACGGCGCCGAGGGCCACCGCGCCAGCCAGCGCGATGCGGGCAAGCCAGCTCATGGCTGCACCTCCGAGGGCGCCATCACTTCCGAGGGCGCTACCACCTCCGGCTCGAAGCTGTCGACGACGTGGTCAAACAGCTTCTTTGCTGGGCGATTCGTCGCCGGGTCGATGCAGGTGATGCTGTACACATGGTCGGCGGTGGCGAACACCGTGAACTCTTGAGACACGGCCTCCGGCGAGGCTGGTTCCTCGAGTACTACCGCGGGGAAATGATGCCGGGTGACCCGCGTCTGACGCAGCGAGCTGTGCTGGGTGACGAAACCCGCCATGTTGACTTGAAACCACTCGTGAGCTCCGAGGTGCTGCGGGTTGTCCCAGACGTGAACCAGCACCTGAATGTTCTGATCATCAATCAGGCTGAGCTCATGGCGGAACTTCTGAGGCGGCAAGGTGGGGTCGAAGCTCTCCACCTTCAGCGTCAACTGCTTGGGCATCGAGAATCGCACGGCGGGGGCGGCGAGCTGGCGTAGCTCATATCCCGGGGGAACCGCAAGATCCGGCGCTTGCGTGGTGTCATCGGCAGCCGGTTCGAGATCTCCCTCGGCACAACCAGTGACCACCCAAGCTACAGCCAGCAGCGCGCCAAGCGTCGCGCGCCGCCGCAATTGCCATGCAGTAAAGACGCCCATCACCCTTGTTTATCAGAGGATCGCGCCGCTCGCTGCAGGCTCACCGGGTTGCTGCCAACATGTCATGGTTGCACAGTCGATGCACTTCACAGTCTGTGCAGACTGCACAGAGGTTTGCGCAAGCTGGGCCTGCAGGCAGGTCATCCGCGGGGCATCGTCGCTGTGCTCCGGCGCTCGACACCCGGGTCGGGTGCAACGCGAAGCACATCGCCGAGGCGCCACGCGGCGGGCCGACGCCACGGAGCGGAAGCTAGTCCTGAACGAAGCTGGGCTCGTGTTCCAGAAGCGCGGCGCTCGACGCAATCGTCCGACACAAGCGCGAGGCGCGGCTCGCGGCGGAGCGGCGCGCGCGCTGCAGTGGCCACGAGGCGCTCACGTTCTTGGTGTTTCGGTCGAGGCGTCGCTCCAGTGCTTTTGTGATCGCGGTGGTGTTTGAGTGCGTGTTTCGTGATCGTGGACGTGCTTCCCATGGCGATGCATGAAGCGTGATCGGTACCTGGGAACATTGGCGCTGGTCGCACTCGCAATCAGTGGCTGCAACCTCGTGATCGGTGACCGCGTCCCCGGGGACGAGCGGGATGGGAGCGCGGGAGGGACGGCGGGATCCAGCGCCAACGCTGGCGCCGCGGGCGTCGCTGGGAGTGCTGGTACACGGGCTGCTGGTGGCAGCGCGGGTGATGCTGGCAACGCGGGCGTGGGAGGCAGCGCGGGAACTGCCGGGACCGGAGCAGTCGGCGGCGCCGGTGGTGCGGCGCCCACCTGGCCCGTTCCGAAGATTTTCTTTACGGATATTTCCCACGCGCCCGTGGCGGGGGGCCCTGACGGCGGAGGCGCGTTCGTGACGCTGTATGGTCTCGACCTGGGTACGACGGTGGGTCGGGTGGAGTTTGCCGGGGCGCCTCTGACCATCCACACCTGGGGAACGAGCGCATACCGAGGCCTGCAGAAGATCGTGGCGCAGATCCCCGCGGGTACGCCGACTCGAGCGGGCAAGCTGCGCGTGGTGAGCGCGGGCGATCAGCAGAGCAACGAGCTGGATCTGACAACTACCCAGGGCAAAATTGTATATGCCCGGCCCGATGGCACCGGTGACGGCAGCACCCGTGACACGCCAACGAACCTGGCTGGGCTAGCGGGCGCTGTGGCCCCTGGGTGCGTGGTCTATCTGGCGGGTGGAACCTACGACGAGAACCTGGAGGCCTGCTTCAACGGCGAGCGCTGCGCGTGGAGGGTCGAGCTGAGCGCCGCGGCGACCAGCAACAAGCCGATTCAGATCGTCGGCTACCCTGGAGAAGACGTGGTGTTCAGCAATCCCGGCTATGGGCTCGATATTCGGCAAGATCATCTGCGCCTGGCAAACCTGAAGCTGCATGTGGGGCAGTACTCCGCGGTCGCGATCGAAGGCGCTCGAGACGTGTTCGTCGTAGCCAACGACCTGTGGGCAGACGCGAAGGGCGGAGCGGGAGTCGAAGGTGGCGGCGTCAATCCCTCGTTCGAGGTAACGGGCAACTACATCCACGGTTTCCTGATGGGGACAGCGAGTGACGCGACGGACGGATCCAGACTGGTTCGCTTCAATCAGTTCGAACTGGTGGACGCAGTGCTCGGTGTCTCGCTGACGCACAACGACGACATCGAGGACTTCGGGAATGCTGCGACCAACGTGGCCCACTATGGCTTCCTCGGCGCCTGCACGGAGCCCCCCTGCTCCGCGCCCTCCGTTGGGCCGAAGGTGCAGTCGTTCAACAACGTAGTGAACGGAGCGCGATACTTCGTGTTTCAGTTCCTGGCCAACAGCACCAGCGCGGATGTCCGCTTCACCCACAATACGGTGGGCGATGTGCAGTGCGCGGTTGGCGCGACCGATGCCGGAGTCGTGGTTCAGGCTATGTTGCGAGGGAACATCCTCCCCCCCGACCGCGCAGCTTCGTGCACCGACAAGGACAACCCTGTGGCGGACACCGTCGCCTTCGATGGACGCACGAACCACTGGGGCATGACCACGGTTCCCGGCGCAGATCCCATGGGCGTGACCGGTGTCCTCGGGCTGGATGCCGAGTCGATGCCCAGCTCCACCAGCAGCGTCTGCGCTGGCATCGAGCGAGCCGACCCGCCGCTGGATGATCACCTGGGGCGCGCTCGCCGCGACCTGACCGCGTTCGGCGCCTTCGAGTGCCCTTGAAGCCGACGCGCGGTGCCCTGTAGGGCGCGTTGCGCGAGCCGAGCAGCGTGTTGAAGCAGGCTCGTGACGGGACCGGCTCGGTCGAGGCGTCGGTCGGCTCTGGGCACCGACGCTCCTGTTTTTCTTGCGTGCTCTGCGCCCATGGATGTGCTTCCCATGTCCGAGCATGCTTTGGGATCGCTACCTTGGAACGCTCGCACTCATTCTGGTTGTCGGCGGCTGCAATCCGTTGATCGGAGATCGCGTCGAGGGTTCCGCAGGCGGTAGCGCTGGCGGCTCCGAGGCGACCGGCGGCGCGGCGGGCACCGCGGGTGCTTCCGGTGGGAGCGCGGGCAGCGCTGGCAGCGCAGGAGAGGGTGGTACCGCAGGCAGCGCTGGCGCGGGCGGCGTGTCTGGCGGTGCAGGAGTCGGCGGCGTTTCCGGCAGCGCGGGAGTCGGCGGCGTGGGTGGGATGGGGCCGACCGGTCCCGTGCCTCAGATTTTCTATACGGATATTGCGAGCGCGCCGGTGAGCGGGGGACCTGGTGGAGGCGGCGCGTTCGTTACGCTCTATGGCCTCGACCTTGGCACGACACCCGGTCAGGTGAAGTTCGATGGGCAACTCCTGGAGGTCCAGGCTTGGGGTGAGCCGGCCTATCGCGGTCTACAGAAGATTGTCGTACAGATCCCCGCGGGAACTCCCGTGAAGGCCGGACAGCTGCAAG
>JAUILJ010000569.1 GCA_030433055.1 Polyangia bacterium | reverse complement strand
CCACCTCCGAAGACTCAGAGTATGCGATCGCAGCCGGCCTGTGAAATCGAATGCTGACTGATGGGTCGCGAAATGCTGCGCCAGCCAAATATTCCTATGTCGGAATAGCCAGGTAGCGCTATCAGCGAGCGCCCGGCCGAGAGGACGGAGAGCCGCGTGGGGACCAGACCAGGCGTGCTAGCGTCTCGCAATCCATGAGCATTCGCCGCAAGACGTTGGCGGTGGTGGCGCTCTCAGCGCTCCTCCTCTCCCCGGTGGCTTCGGCGCAGGTCGTCACCGCCAGTGACCTCAGCCTCGCGCGCAGCGTGAGCCTCGCGTCGGATAGCTACCTGGGCGGTCTGGATGTGGCTGACGACGGCGTGGTCTACGCCTACAGCAACTTGGGTGAGATGATCTTCCGGGTCGGCACCGATGACAGCGTCGCCCGGATCACCACGGGCGTGTATCACGCGGATACGTTCCGCGGGGATCTACGCATCGGGCGAGATGGCCTGATCTACCGGGTCCCCACCACCGAGAACGCTTTTCCAGTTCAGCGTTTCGCCGTGGACGGCACTCGCCAATCCGACCTGGTCAGGCTCAACGACGGGACGCAGCTGGTGGCGACCAGCATGGATTTCGACTGTCAGAGCAACGCGATCGCCGCCGTTCGGGTGGCGACGCTGTATCGGGTCACGCCCGCGGGGGTCGTGTCGCCGTTTCCGAGCAGCTACTCCTTCGAGAACGTGGACGAGGTGGAAGCGAGCCTGGACAACGTGATGTATCTCGCCGAGGTTCCCGGAGGAACCGATGCACTGATGCGCATGGCGTCTGATGGCACGGTGACGCCCTACGCCTCCATCAGCGGCGCCAACCTGCGCGCCTCCGCGGTCGACTTCAGCAATGGCGACGTCTACGCGGCCACGGCCACGAACGTCTACCGCCTGCGCGATGGGAACGGCAATCAGCAGATCGACGACTCCTCGGAGTGGGAGATCGTGATGACGGGGAGCGACTTCTATGACGTGGGGTACGGCCCCTCAGCGGCTGGCGGAGGCTACTCGCTGTACGTTCAGACCACCACTGCCCTTCACGAGGTCCGCGGGCTGGCGGTGCCGAGCGGCGACTGCGGGCCGCACATCGACGACGACGGTGACGGCGCTTGCGAGCTGGGGCTCGACGGAAACGGGGATGGCGATTGCCTGGACGTCGGTGAAGCAGGCGGGGCCGCGGACTGTGCTGATGATGACCCCACGCGGTTCCCTGGGGTAACGGAACTGTGCGACGGGATCGACAACGACTGCGACAGCTCCACGGATGAGGACTTCGTCACCCTGGGAGACGCCTGCTCGGTCGGTGTCGGAGCCTGCGCGACTTCGGGCTTCTTGGTGTGCAGCGTCGACCAGCTCGGCGTCGAGTGCGACGCCGCCCCGGGGACACCCGTGCCTGAAGTCTGTGGCAACGGCATCGACGAAGACTGTGACGGAGCCGACGAGCCGTGCGGCGCAGGCGGCGCAGGCGGCGCGGGCGGCGCAGGCGGAACTGGCGGCACTGGCGGCACCGGTGGCGTGGTCCCCACGGGAGGCACCGGAGGGATCCCAGACGCGGGCGTCGCTGGGACCGGTGGAGAGCCGCAGTTCGAGGGTGATGGCTCGACGGCCAACCCGAGCACCGCGAGCAAGAAGATCGACGACGGCGACTGCAACTGTCGGCTGCAGGCGCCTTCTGGCAGGCGCCCGTGGGTCTGGGGGTTAGGCGCGCTGTTGCTCGCCGGGCTGTCTCGGCGTCGTCGGGTTCGCGTGCGGCGGCGCTAGCGTTCAGACGCCGCGGCGTCCGCCCCAGCGCTCGATGTGTAGCCGCGAGCAGCTCTGTACATGTTGCCGCGCGGCAATGTCGTTGACGATGGGCAGCCTCGCGCGCAGCGCCTCGCGGTCGCTGGCTTGAGGCATCAAGAGCACTCGCTCTCGCGGCCATGCAGTGCGCTTCAGCAAGCTTTCGATCTCGGACCAGTCGCTCTCCGCTTCGACCACCAGCTTGAGCCACGCGCGCCTGGTGTCCCGCAGGGCGAGCAAGGCGTCGTCCACCAGGCGCCGATTCTCCGGATCTCCACCGTGGCTCAGCTTGGGTGAGACGTTCCACTGGTTCACCCGCAGCGCGAGCTCGGGCAGCGGAGCAAAGGTGCCGTTGGTCTCCACCTCGACCACGACGTCGCTGGGCAGCTGCTGCAAGAGCTCGACCAGCGCCTTGCTCTGGATCAGCGGCTCGCCCCCGGTGATGACGAGCCGCGGTGATTGCGCTGGGCTCGAGGTGCGTCTCTCCCCCTCCTGCTCAGCGGGCGCGCCGAGTGCTTGTTCCGCAAGGTAACGTCGGACGTCGCGCAGCACCTCGGCGATCGGGCGCTCCTTCACCTCGTCGGCGTAGCGATACTGCGACCAGTCCCAGGTGTACTTGGTATCGCACCAGCTGCAGCGCAGGTTACACAGCGCCAGGCGCAAGAACACGCAGGGCGCCCCGAGGCTCGCGCCTTCGCCCTGGACACTGCTGAAGATCTCGCTGACGCGCAGGAGCGGAGGAGCTACGGGTTGATCGGCGTCCACGCCAGGCATGTATCGCGCGCAGGCGTTGACTGCCAGTCAGCCGCTCGCGAAGACCTTGGCCATCGAGCGATCGTGGAGCTTGCTGAGCAGCGGCAGCGCGATCATCGCCCCGAGCTGCGCGAGGAACATGTCCCACTGGGCGTCCCACACGTCGCCCTGGCTACCGAGGAACGCGGTGCCCTTGTCCCCGGCGACGACCAGGGTGACCCACCACTCGATCAGCTCCCAGAAGGCGGCGATGGCGAGCACGATGGAGACGACGATGAAGTAGAGCCAGCCTCCTCGCTTGAGCGGAGTCAGTCGCAGCAGCACCTCGCGAATGATGAAGCAGGGGAAGACACCGAGGGCGATGTGCCCGATGCGGTCGTAGTGATTGCGCGCCAGGTGGAAGGTGTCCTTGGCCCAGTTCCCCAGCGGTGTTTCCGCGTAGGTGTAGATGCCCCCGTAGTTCAGGATCAACACGTGCATGAAGACGCTGATGTAGATCCAGTGGGAGAGCGGAAGCTTCTTGTAGGTGCCGAGCATCACCGCCACGCCGATCAATCCGGGCACGACCTCGAGGGACCAGCTGAAGCGCCCGGCAGGCGGACTGATCAGGCTCAGCCCGAGGATCAGGGCACCGACTGCCAGCAGAATCAGTGGCAAGCGTTGATGGCCTGGGCGAGCCAGGCGAGAAGCCGACACGCTGGCGCGGGTGGGGACGTGCCAAGAGACATTCGACTGCGACGGCATGACGTTGCATGGTAAGGCAGGCCCCATGGCTCGTGACAAGCGTGGTGGTCGGGATCTGCGAGAACCGCGGCCCGTTGAAGTGCAAACCGGTTTTCATTCTCTGGCTGAGGGCTCCGCCCTCTACCGCTGCGGGGGCACTCGGGTGCTGGTGACGGCGTCCGTCGATGAGAGCGTTCCGCCCTTTCTCGAGGGAACCGGTAAGGGCTGGGTCACCGCGGAGTACCAGATGCACCCCCGGGCCAACCCGCGTCGCCGTGAGCGACGGGATGGTCGTGAGCGCCCGCTGGGCGGTCGCGCGCGGGAGATCGAGCGCCTGATCGGTCGCTCGCTGCGCGCCGCCGTGGAGCTCTCCAAGCTCGGCGAGCGCTCGATCCACATCGACTGTGACGTGCTCGAAGCAGACGGTGGCACGCGCACCGCGTCGATCACCGCCGGCTTCATCGCGCTGGCGCAGGCGCTGCACAAGCTACGCCAGGATCGCCGGCTGGAGATCCCGGTGCTGCGGGATCAGGTCGCGGCCATTTCCGTGGGGCACGTGGACGGGGAGTACGCCCTCGACCTGTGCTACGCCGAGGACAGCACGGCGCGCGTAGACCTGAACGTGGTGGGCACCGCCAAGGGCGGCATCGTGGAGATCCAGGGCACCGCCGAGGGCGAGGCCGTGGCTCGCTCGGACATGGACGCGATGATCGACCTCGGGATGGAAGGCATCAGCAAGCTGTGCACCATCCAGGGCGAGGCGCTGGCTGGCGCTGGCGTCGAGCTCGAGAAGCTCCTGATGCGCAAGTAGCTGCTCGGGCGGCCGCTTCCTGCTGCTTCGGGGGTGAGGCGCGCCGTTCGGTCGTCGGTGTCACCCTCGAGTTCACGCAATGCGGATCGGTAGGCGCCGCCGGCCCCAGCTACCAGCGGCTTCGCTGAAACGGCCGGGGACGGGCGCGCCGCAGTGGGCGCACGTGCCTGAGCCCGCGGGGCCGCTCTGCACCGCGTACTCGCCCAGGGCGTACCAGTCGCGCTCGATCAGCAGCGCGGAGCAGCCGGGGCAATACGTCGACTGGCTCTCCGGGTGATGGATGTTGCCGCAGTAGACGTGGTTCAGGCCAATGGCCTTGGCCTGGCGGCGTGCCCGTAGGCATGTTTCCGTGGGGGTACGCTGGGGCCCGGTGAGCTTGTAGTCTGGATGAAACGCCGAGAAGTGCAGCGGCACGTCGGGCCCGAGGTTCTCATGCATCCAGCCGGCGAGCTGCTCGACCTCTGCCTCCGAGTCGTTTTCCCCGGGGATTAGCAGTGTCGTCACCTCGAGCCAGCAGTCGGTCTCGTGCTTGATGTAGCGCAGGGTGTCGAGCACCGGGCCGAGCTCCGCGAAGCACAGCTTGTGATAGAAGCGCTCGGTGAAGGCCTTGAGATCGATGTTCGCGGCGTCCATCACCGCGAAGAAAGGCTCGCGCGCTTGCTCGGTGATGTAGCCGGCGCTGACGGCGACGCTCTTCAGCCCCAGTTCGTGACACGCCTCGGCCGTGTCGATGGCGTACTCCGCGAAGATGACCGGGTCGTTGTAGGTGAAGGCCACGCTCTGACAGCCCGCGCGCTCCGCCGCCTCGGCGACTTGCAGCGGCGTCGCGCGCTCCGAGAGCCGCTCGACGTCGCGGGCCTTGCTGATGTCCCAGTTCTGACAGAAGCGGCAGCCGAGGTTGCACCCTGCGGTGCCAAACGAGAGCACGCTGGAGCCGGGGTAGAAGTGATTGAGCGGCTTCTTCTCGATCGGGTCGACGCAGAAGCCGGTGGCGAGCCCGTAGCTCGTCAGCACGATCTCGTCGCCCTGACGCTGACGCACGAAGCAGAACGCGCGCTGTCCGTCCTTCAGCTGGCAGTGGCGCGGGCACAGGTCGCACTGCAGGCGCTCTCCCTCGAAGTGGTGCCAGCGACCGGACACCACGTGCTGATTGGCTGACATGGCTCTCTCACCCCCGAAAAACCTGGCGGAGTCACTGGCGACTCGTCAGGTGCGCGCAAGCAGCAGCGCGCGCGTGCGAAGTGCACGAAAGACGCGTCGCGCGAGTGAGTAGAACGCTCAGTCTGCGGGCGGCGCGTCGGCGAACAGGTAACGGAATATCATGCTGCCCAGGGCCTCGCGCAAGGCCTCGGCACGAGCTTCTGACTTTACGCCTCGGCCTCCCACGGTAAACACGGCAATTTCCTGCGCGGCAATTTGGATCACCTCGGCGGCGGCGATGGGATCCGGCACGTGGCTCTTCGGGACCACCTCGCGCACCAGCGCGGCGATCACGGTGCGCCCACGAGACTCGAATTCCGCGCGGATGCGAGCGACGTCGATGTCTCGCAGGGACATGCCGAGGAACACGCGGTGCAGCTCGGGGTGCTCCGCGGTATGCTCGAACAGGACGTCGAGCAC
>JAUILJ010000568.1 GCA_030433055.1 Polyangia bacterium | reverse complement strand
GGTGCTCGAAGTCCTGCGCTGCACTCCCGGCCCCGGCATCGAGCTCGCGGGATCCGAATGAGGACTGCGGCACCCGGCAAGCTCGTGATCTCAGGGGCGTATGCGGTACTCCATGGCGGCCCGGCGATAGTCACCGCAGTGGACCGCTACGTCGTCGCTGATTCCACACAGAAACCCTCGTTCGAAGCGCCGGAGGTGCTGGCAGCAGCCCAACACTATCCAGGTCGATGCATCCCTGGCTTCGACGCTTCTGCCTTGCGCAACGACGGCAAGAAGTTGGGGCTCGGTTCGAGCGCCGCGATCACGGTCGCCAGCGTTGCGCTCTGGGAGCTCGAGGCCGCCGCGCTCGACGACACCGCGCTCGACGACACGGCGCTCGCGGAGCGAGTCTTCCCGGTGGCCTTTGCCGCGCACCGTGCTGCCCAAGGCGGCGGCAGCGGCGTCGACGTAGCAGCCGCGACCTACGGGGGCACACTGCATGCGAGGCGCAGCCCGAGCGGGAACCTCGAGCTGCGCCGCGCCGCGCTGCCACCGACGCTCGACGCCGAGGTGTGGTGGACCGGGGTACCCGCCAGTACCCCGGCGCTGCTGCGGCTCATCGAGCGCTTCGAGGCAGCCGAGCCCGCGCGCTTCGAGGCCCTGATGCGTGCCCAAAAGGATGCCTCCGAGCGCACCGCGTTGGCTCTCTTGGCCGGCGATGTCGAAGACTTGCTGGCTGGATTGCACGCTCAGTTCTTGGCTTTGGGGGCTCTGGGTCACGCGTCAGGAGCGAACATCATCACCGAGGATCTCACCCGTGCGACGGCCGGCCTCGACCCAGCTCGGGAAGTCTGGCTGCCTGCCGGTGCCGGTGGCGGTGACGTGCTAATGCGCTACCGCGCCGCTGCGTCGACTGCCGCGCCCCCCTCTGCTATCGAACGCTCCGCAGAGCGCTTGCCCCTTACTCTCGGAGCGCGCGGTGTTCACCGCCGCCCGCACTGAGCTCTCGGCGCCGACAAACCATGAGTCAAGGTTCACGATTCCCAGGCTTCTACAAGCTGTCCATCGACGAGCGCCGTGAGCGCGTCTGCAAGGCTTCGGGGCTCGACCCCGCCGACTTCAACCAGGCGCTGACGGGCGGTGGCTTGGATCCTTCCACCGCCGACAAGGTGGTTGAAAACGTGCTCGGCATCTACGGGCTGCCCTTCGGCGTCGCGCTGAACGTGCGGGTGAACGGCACCGACCGGCTCGTTCCCATGGTTGTCGAGGAGCCCAGCGTGATCGCCGCCGCGTCCAACGCGGCCAAGATGATTCGCGCCGGCGGCGGCTTCGAAGCACAGATGGCTGAAGATCTCATGATCAGCCAGGTGCAGCTCTACGACGTCCCCGACCGCGCCTCAGCCGTGCGGAAACTCGAAGCGCATCGCCAGGAGCTGCTCGAGCTGGCAGCCACCGCGGCAGGCGGGCTGATCGCCCGCGGCGGGGGGCCCCGAGAAATCGAAGTGCGCGACTTGGGCGATGGCTGCGTCGTGGTCCACCTGTTGGTCGACTGCCGCGACGCGATGGGCGCCAATCTAGTCAACGGCATGGCCGAACAGATCGGGCCCCGCGCCGCCGAGCTTGCCAAGGGCAAGCTCGGCCTGCGCATCCTGAGCAACCTGTGTGATCGGCGCCGGGTACACGTGCGCTGCCGGGTGCACGCAAAGGCACTCACCCTGTCCCGTGGTGGCCATGTCGTGGTTCCCGGTGAGGAAGTGCTGGACGGCATCGTGCAAGCGTCACGGTTCGCCGAGCTAGATCCCTACCGCGCGGCCACCCACAACAAAGGCATCATGAACGGTGTGGACGCTGTCGTGCTCGCCACCGGGAACGATTTCCGCGCGGTAGAGGCTGGAGCACACGCCTACGCCGCGCGGAGCGGGCGATACGCACCGCTGGCCGTGTGGCGCCGCGACGGAGCAGACCTGATCGGGGAGCTGGAAATGCCCCTCGCCCTGGGCATCGTCGGCGGCACGCTGAGGGTCCATCCTGTCGCGCGCGCAGCTCTGGCGCTGATGCGCGTCGAGTCCGCCTCCGAGCTGAGCCAGGTGGCAGCCAGCGCGGGCTTGGCCTCGAACCTCGCGGCGCTCAGGGCCTTGGCCACCGAGGGCATCCAGCGCGGACACATGTCACTTCACGCGCGCAGCGTGGCGATCGCCGCTGGAGCCCTGGGGGACGAAGTGGAAGCGGTGGCCCAGGACATCGCCGTCGCTGGGCAGATCAACGTCGATGCCGCAGAGCAGGCGCTCGCAAGGATCCGCAACGCGTGAGGATCAGCCAGGATAAGCCGGTCCCTCGCGCTGTAGCAGGATTGCGAAAGCTGACGCTGGCTGCGTCAGTCGCGCTGCTGGGCACCAGCTGCTCTCCGTACGGAAGCGGGGTGACGCGCATCGTCGACGGACGCACGCAGGAGGGTCGCTACATCCCGGTCACCGCGTACGCCGACTACGCGCTGGCCTCTTACATGGAGGCATCCGGCGAACCTGAGCAAGCCGAGAACGCGTACATGCGCGCCCTCGCGGACGATCCGAAGAGCCCGGAGATGTGGACGCGCCTCGGAGCGCTGCGCTGCCGTCGGCAGCCGCTGTCGGGCATGTCCGCCCTGGAGCGCGCCCTGGATTTGGCACCGCAGTATGAGCCGGCGTGGCGCGCGAAGGCCGCGTGCTTCCTTGGCGCCACACAGCTCAGCAAGGCCCAACGGGCCGCTGAGGAGGCCGTACGCCTGGACCCCGAACAGGAGCGCGCCACGCTGCTACTCGCTCAGATTTACGAGGCACAGGGCAAGAACAAGCAGGCCCGAGCCTGGCTCAATGCGTGGGTCGTGTTGCACCCAAGCTCAGACATCGGCTGGAACGCCTTGCTCGAGCTGGCCGAGCGCACCCAGAACCCGGTTGACGAGCTGCGGGCTCACCAAGCCTTGCGCCTGCACCAGGATCCCATGCGGGCGCCAGCTCTATCGACGCCGCGCAGCGGTCAGCGTCAAGACGATGCGCTGGACGTCGCGATCGCGACCGGAGATCTGGATGGCGCGCGGCGCGCTTGCGTCGCACTTCACCTACCAGCGGTGGAAATCGCCGTGCGCGCTTATCTGCGTGGCAACCTCGGAATGGCCAAGCAGCAGGCACAGCTGGTGCGCGCTGCCGACCCCAGCAGCGCTGACGCGCGAGCGCTATTGCTCCTGATGGGAGACGCCGCCGCATCAGGCGATCTCTGGGCAGAGCCCGACGCGCTGAGCCCTCGGGTGCGGGAGCTGCTCGAGGCAGAGCTGGCGCTCTACACCGACTAGTTCGGTGCGGCGGACGGAGCTGTCGAGGCGGACGGCGCTGTCGAGGCGGACGACGCGGCGGTAGCGGGAGCGGACGCCGACGGAGCGGCGGTGGCCCTGGCCTGGTGCTGGATCACCAGTTCGACCTCGAGTGCCTCGCCTGACTTGATCTCGATTTCTTTCCCCACGGATTCCATCGTCGGCGGGAGCAACGCGTTGATCTTGACCTTCCCCACCGGGATCCCTTTGATCTCGAAGCGCCCTTGACCATCGCTGACGTCGTGGGTCGGATACTGAAGCACGAAGACCGCAGCGGTGGAGAACGGGTGCGAGGTATCGACGAGCTTGTAGCTACGAGGGCGCTCCGGCGTGAGGATCACACCCTCTCGATGTGGGGGCGCCACGAACACGACTCCCATGCGGTTCGGGCGCAGCTCCGGGATGTACGTGAAGTCGTCGCCGCTCTTGATCTCGAGCTGCTGGCCAAACGTCATCGCGATGGTCTGGGTGCCCCAGGAGCAGCCCTTGCCGGTGACATGCACTTTCGCCTGCTTCTCGGGCAGGTAGCCCTCGTAGGCGGTGACGGCGACCAGCGCGTCCACCAGGGCCCCGCCTTCACCGACACGAAACTGCTTGCCGTGAATCGCCCGCGCCGACTCGCATTTCGGGGTGAACTCGGCTTGCACATCCGCCTCCGCAGGCGGATCCCCTTCCACCCGAACCACCCCCTTCACGCTCCCGGTTGGCCCCGAGTAGGGCGCTAGCCCCTTGGGGTTGAGCGCCTTGGCGACCAGGGTGGGATCTAGCCCGCCCGGGGCGACGCTGGGGGCCGCGCTCGGGCTCGGCTTGGCTGAAGGTTCATCGCAACCCGCGGCGATCACAGCGATAACTAGCGCAATTGCCCGTGGAAACGACGACCGAGTAGGGGTGGGAGGGAAGCTCACTTCGTGGTGTCTCGTAAGAGGGTGGCGTCGGGTTCGGATCCGACCGGCTCTCGGCTTACAACAGGACAGGGCAGCCTGTCTTCCCCACGATCTCCCTGGTTCGTCTCCGTTGGCGCAAATGCTCGCGCCGACTCGGAGGCACCCCTCCTTGCTTGGGCTCCACCCGGGCCCCCAGGCGCAGAGAAAGCGCACTCGCGGGAAACTCGGCGCGCTTTGCTGCGCGCTGACTCATTGGATTCGCGCCGAAAACAAGGCGCGCGGTAGGAACGCAACAAAAAATTTGCAGCCGTACGGTCGGGCATGGGTTTTCGGCCCTAGGTCGGTCGTGTAAGGTCGCGCGGCTCGCCAAAGAAATGTCGAGAAAGGATCTTCGAGGAATGAACACTCGCCGAGACACATTGGTCGTTTCCCTGTTGGTGATGGGCAGCTTGCTTGCCTGCAAGAAGAAGGAGACGCCCGCGCCGGTCACAGAAGACCCGGTAGCCACGACCACCGCCACCGCCACCGCCACCGCGGCGCCGGCTGCCGACAAGGTCTTCAAGGTCGGCGAGGAAGCCACCCAGCTGGACTACAAAATCAAGGTCAGCGAGGTGAAGCAGTGCACCCCCCGCTACTACGAGAAAGCATCGCTCAAGAAGGCCGGCCACCGCCTGATCGCCGTTGAGATGACCATCGAGTCGATCAGCGACAAGCAGTTCACCCCCGGCACCTACGCGATGAAGATCGTCGACGACGAGGGGCTGACCTACAAGTACAGCTTCCGCGGCAAGTGTGAGCCTCGCCTCCAGAGCGGTAGCCTGAACAAGGGCGAGAAGGTCAAGGGCTGGGTCACCTTCGAGGTCGGCGACAAGGCCAAGGGCCTCAAGTTCGCCTACGACCACAATTCGATCCTGGGCCCGAAGCAGAACGTCAAGTTCGACCTCGGCGACGTACCGGCCAAGTGAGCCGAGGCAACGCGGGGCTGCTCAATCTGTGGCAGCCCTGCATTGCTCCATAGCGGGGTAAGGCCAGGCTCGAATAAGCTCCTGCGGCTCGCTAAGCCGTTCTGGAAAGGAGCGTCGAGCATGAACACTCGCAGACATACACTGGTCTTGACCCTACTCATCATGGGGAGCCTCCTCGCCTGCAAAAAGAAGCAGGAGGAGGCTCCTGTCGTTTCGGAAGATCCGATAGCGACCTCAACCGCGACTGCCACCGCTGCCCCAGCTGCTGACAAGCTGTTCAAGCTGGGCGAAGAGGCGACGCAGCTCGACTACAAAATCAAGGTGAGCGAGGCCAAGGAGTGCAAGCCTCGCTACTACGAGAAGGCTCAGCTGAAGAAGGCGGGCCATCGCCTCATCGCGATCGAGATGACCTTCGAGGCCGTGGGAGAGCAGGCGGTGACTCCGGCGACCTACAACATGAAGATCGTCGACGACGAGGGCCTGACCTACAAGTACAGCTACATGGGTAGCTGCGAGCCCCGACTGCAGAGCGGCAGCCTAAACAAGGGCGAGAAGGCCAAGGGATGGGTCACGTTC
>JAUILJ010000567.1 GCA_030433055.1 Polyangia bacterium | reverse complement strand
CTCCGAGATGGAGCGCCAGAAGCAGATCTTCATCGAGGGCGCCGAGAAGAACGGCGTGGACCCTGAGCAGGCCAAGAGCATCTTCGAAGAGATCGAAGGCTTCGCCTCCTACGGCTTCAACAAGAGCCACTCGGCGGCCTACGCGTTGATCACCTATCAGACGGCCTACCTCAAAGCGCATTTCCCAGCGGAATTTTTTGCGGCGCTGCTCACCGCCGACAAGGACAAGATCGACAAGGTCGTGCGTACGGTGGACGAGGCGCGTGGCTGGGGGGTGAGCGTGTTGCCTCCTGACGTCAACGCGTCGGCGCTCGACTTCACGGTCGTCTACGCCCACCCACAGGGCCGCGGCCCCAAGCGCGGTCCCGGCAAGCTCCGTGACCCGTATGGTCCGCAGATCCGCTTTGGGCTGGGAGCGATCCGCGGAGTCGGTGAGGCCGCTCTCGAGAGCGTCTTCCAGGCTCGGGAGGCGGGCGGCCCCTTCCGTGATCTGTTCGATTTCGCGCAGCGGGTCGACGCCAAGCGCCTGAACAAGGGCGTGCTCGAGGCGCTCGTGCAGTGCGGGGCCTTCGACTCCACCCTCGATCCCATCGGCATCAGCCGCGCCCGAGCCTTCGCGGCCATCGATCGCGCGCTCGAGCGTTCACGCGCGGCTAGCCGGGACCGAGAAGCCGGGCAGGAGACGCTGTTCGGGCTGTTCGACGCCGCCAAACCCGAGGCGAGCACCGACCAAACGCTGGGCGAGTACCCTCCCGCGGAGGAGTGGGATCGGGTCGAGACGCTGCGGCGGGAAAAAGCCGCCCTCGGCTGGTTCGTCTCCGGGCATCCGCTGGATCGGTACGGGGTGCAGAAGCTGGCGCGGCTGGCCCAGCCGGTCGCCGACTTGAAGAAGGCGGAGCAGTGGAGCGCGGTCACCGTGGCCGGCATGGTGGAGGGCTACACGGAGCGGATCTTCCGGCAGAGCGGGCAGAAGGCGGCGTTCTTCGACATCGAGGACCTGACTGGCAAGGTGAAGGCGAAGCTGAAGGGAGACCTCATCGAGTCGTTCGCTCACGTACTGACCAGCGGTGAGGCGGTGCTCGTGTCCGGGAAGGTCAGCTTTCCCATCACGGACGAGCCGAGCGATGAGCTCGAGCCGACCATCCTGGTCAATCTCGTCGCGCCGCTGGCGAGCGCTGTCTTGGGCTCGACGCGCCAGGTCACGGTGCGGCTCAAGGCGGAGCGCACCAGCGAAGCACAGCTGGGAGAGCTCTCGCGGCTGTTGCGCGAGTCTCCCGGGAGCTGCGGCGTCGAGCTGGTGATCGGGCTGCCCGAGGGAGCGGAAGCGGTGATGGCGCTCGACCAGCTCAGCGTGGAGCCGACTGACGCCATGCTCTCCGGGCTCGAGAAGGTCTTCCGTGACACGGTGGTCGAGCTTCGCTGAGCGGGTGGCCGCGACGGTCGCCGTTGCCAATCTGCAAGTTTTTCAGAACCACGGGCCCGCCTGTACTACCTTTGTGGTGGCATGAGAGAGGCGCGAGCGGAGCTAGTACGAATCGACGCGCACGGCGTCGTGCACCCCATTGGTACCGTTGCGAGTCAGCGACTGCGCGCCCGAGAGGGTGCTTACCGCATGCTCCCGGCCCCCGCACACGTGGTGATGATGCGCTACACCGGCGAGGATGGCCGGCGGGACGCGGAGGACGGCGCCATCGTGCGCCTGGCGGGCGAGATCACAGCGCCAGGGACCATGTGCGACGTGCTGGCGCTGCTCGGCCAGACGGGCTGGCGTGGAGAGCTGATTGTGCTGGATGGTGAAGCGACCCGTGCCATCTTTTTCGAGGGTGGAAATGTGGTCGGCGCCCAGACCACCGTCGATGAAGAGCGTCTGGGGATGGTGATGTATCGCTTCGGGGCCATCGACGAGGTGCAGCACGAAGCGGTCATGGAGAAGGTTCGAGCCGGTTCTCGCTTCGGGCAAGGAGCGATCGAGCTCGGCGTGATCAGCGAGGAGCGCCTGTATAAGCTGATCGGTAAGCAGATCGATGAGATCGTGTTCGCCACGTTCGCGGTCAGCGACGGCACGTTCTTCTTCCTCGACGGCTTCGACGAGGGGCGCCTGGTCTCCCACCACACCGTCAGCGCCAACGCGCTGCTGATGGACGGCGTGACCCGCCTCGACGAGATGCGGTTTTTCCGTGAGAAAATCCCGTCGGCCGAGCACGTGCCGGTCAGGCGAGAAGGCCGAGGCGAGCCCCAGGAAGAGTTCAAGAAGACCTGGGACAACATCGACGGCCTGATGAGCATCGAGGAGCTCGGGCGGCTCACCGGGCGCGGTGAGTTCACCACCACCAAGGACGTCTACGCGATGATCCAGTCCAAGCACGTCCAGCTCGAGCCCCCGCGTATGAGCGGCGGCCCGGAGGCGGTGGTCGGCGTCGCGAACCTGGTGCTCGAGCGAGTGCACCAGGCAGCTGATGCCGCGGGGAAAGGAACCGTGCTGCGCCAGTCCCTGGAGAGCTTCGCCGTCGGTGGCGGGGTCTACGACATCCTGTTTCGAGGCGCTGGTCCCATCGAGACGGGGGCGCTCGACCCGGAGAAGGTGGCAGAGAACAGCGTGATGGTCGCGGGAGGAACCGATCCAGAGCGCTTCCTCAAGCAGAGCCTGCATGAGTACGTGAGCTTTGCGCTGTTCGCCGCCAGCAACGCCTTGGGTAACGAAGCCGACGCCCAGCTCGAGCGCGAAGTGAGTGGTTGGGTTGGGCAGCTGAAGAACTAGCGCTGCAGGTAGCGTCAGATCGCCACGAGCTGCGGCGCGAGCTGGATCTTGGGGTGAGGGCAGTCCTCCCACGTCACCACGAGGGGATCAGCGATCGGGCGCTACGGTCTCCCGCAAGCGTCGTTCGCGCCCAGCGTGCAGGCCCGCTTCAAGTAGCGAGAAGCTTGCGCCGTATCCCCAGCGTTGGAGTACGACAGGCCCAGGGCGTGGCAAGCTTCGGCATAGCCGCGTTCGCAGGGTCTGCGCAGAAACTCTCGCCCGCGGATCAGATCGGGGTGGGGGCTCGCCTCGTTCAAGAACTCGATTCCCAGCAGTGTGCACGCCAGGGGTTGGTCCAGCTCGCAGGCGCGCAACATCAGCTTGCCCGCGCGGCCCAGATCACGCTCCACGCGGTCACCCAGCAGGTGCAGGGTCGCGTACTGCATGCACGCGTCCGCATCATTGCCCTCGCATGCCGTGCGGCATGCCTCCACGTCTTCACACAGCTTGCCGCGTAGCGTGGCCATTTGCTCTTCAGTCATCGCCGTGAGAGTGGGGGCAGGGGCCCGGAGCTCCACCAGCTCCGCTCGGAGTACCGCGTCACACCCCGGCGCAGGCTGAGTCGAGCTCCCAGAACAGGCTGCCGGGCTGCCATCGCTCGAGTGCAGCTCGAAGCGCGTCCGCTGCTCTGCTTGCACCCGGGCACCGAAGAGCGCAGCAGCGGTCACGCTGCGATCCCGCGCCCCGGAGTGGAGGGCGAATGCGCCAAGCTCCGCAGAGGCCACGACGTGGGTCGCTCCCAGGCAGTCGCCGCGAAGGTCCTCCGGCCCAACCCCCCATGCGCCCGTGGTCAATCGTCCGCTCATGATCAGCGCGAGATCGAGCGACTGTCCTCGCTCGAAGCCTGCGGCCAGCTCTGCGGCGTGCGCGCTGTAGGTCAGCGGAAGGCTCGCGCCGAGTGATGCGCCGTCCGACATTCGCAGCACTTGCTGTTTGGGGGTGTGCGCGGTGAACGTGTAGCTCGCCTCCGCGCTGCACTGAGGCAACACTGAAAACGACTGGCAGTCGAAGCGAACCACTGCGAGCCCTCGCTTCGTCGCTGCCTCGAGATCGGCTCTCGCCTCGGGCTGCAGGTCCACGAGCAGCACGTCGGAGCGAGTGGCGTTCGGGTCGCACGTCGTTCCCCCACGGATATTGGCGACCCGGGGAGGCGCGTTGGTGTGTCGGCTGCAACCGCCGCTCACGACGGTCGCGCTCAACGCCGCAAGGACCAAGACGCTCCGAGCGAGCGGTGCCGGCCGGCTGGGGTAGAGCAACATCTGCGCTTATACGTGCGGCTCCCCGGGATTTGCCTACGCCGAGCACTCGAGGCGTGGGTGAGCAAGTACCGAGAGGGCGCGGGGAGAAGCCGATTCGACCCGCGGAGGGGGACGAGCGACCACCGACCGAAGGCGTTCGTTTGTGGGCCGACGGGGGCTCGAACCCTGGACCGTTGGATTAAAAATCCACTGCTCTACCGACTGAGCTATCAGCCCCGTATTCGCCGCGGGCCTTTCCGTGGGGTGGCTCGGCGTTTGGAACTCGCCTGTGTACTTGCTTTCTCGGGCATGTCAATGCGGAACACTTTCGAAACCAAGCCGGCCCTCCCTGAGTCGGGTTGAGACAGCTGTTCGGGATTCGGCTCCAGTACGAGCGGAGAAGTTCCAGTGTGCTTGAGCGTTTTGCAAACGGGCGGGCAACGAGCGCTGGAATCTAGTTGAGGGTTGAAGTACCTCGCCAGCGTTCAGCGTTATTGCACTGGCGCGCGCCGCCTGGTTCGGTCAGCTTTGGACCTGGCAGTGATTGCTTGGGCAACTCGGCAACTTTGCTCCCTTAGTGGGAGCACAGGCGCCGAGGTAGGTCAGTTCGGACTTGGAGAAGTGTCGGTTTGCGTGCTAGGTGAGCCGCTTCTCGTAGGTGATAGGCAAAGTCTCGCACAACTAACTCAGCGGGCGAACCTACGAGGGCAGCGTGACAAGTGCGTGGCCGCTTGAGGAGGCTTGGGAAAAAATGAAGAAGTTTCTACCGTGGTTGAGTGTTGGTTCGTTGATTGCCATCTCCGTTGGGATGGTCGGCTGCTCGAGTGACAGCAGCGATGGAGACAGCGGCGGCAAGGGCGGCACCGTTGGCGTGACCGGCGGGACCGGTGGCACGGGCAACGGCGGCAGCGGCAACGTCGGCAACGGCGGCAGCGGCGGCTCTGGCAACGCGGGCACCGGCGGAACTGGCGCTGGCGGAACCGGCGGCTCGGGCGGCATTCCTCAGACCGAGCTGGGCGCAACCTGCGTAACCGACACTGACTGTGGCGGCGGCGAGTACAGCTGCCTCCCCACGGAACAGGGCATCTCGAACGGCGTCTGCACCAAGGACTGCACCTCGGACGCAGACTGTGGCGCGAGCGGCTTCTGCACTGGCGACAGCGCGACCCCCGGCGTCTGCCTCGAGCGCTGCACCTGGGGCGAGCCGGTTGACGCGCCTTCGAGCGGTAGCCTGTGGCCCGACAAGTGCCACGGTCGTCCGGACATGGGCTGCTTGCCATCGTCCGACGCCAACGGCGACATCGACTTCGGCAACGCCATCTGCGCGCCCCTGTGTCGTAACGACGAAGAGTGCGGCCCCGCCTACTGCAACCACGACAGCGGCCAGTGTCAGGACACGGCCCCGGTCGGAGCTCCCCTCGGCGCTGACTGCACCTGCCCCGACCAGGCTTGTGACGACGTCTGTGCGTTTGGTTTCTGCCTCGGCGGCTGGGACAGCACGAACAACACGGGCACCACGGGCGAGTGCACCTCGCTCTGCACGATTGGTGACTACAACCCCGGCGCGTGTGGTTCGCCGCTCACCGGCGCCCAGACGGGCGCCTGCTTCATCCTGCAGCTCAGCTACGGTGACGTGCAGACCGTTGACCCGTCCTACGGCGACGGCCTCGGCGCTTGCTCCGAGCTGTGTGACTGCAACGGCGGTTGCGGCGGCACCGG
>JAUILJ010000566.1 GCA_030433055.1 Polyangia bacterium | reverse complement strand
GGCTTCAACACCTGCCACAGGCGCGCCTGCACGTCGCGCAGCTTCACGTCGTCCTCGACGACCTCCCAGCGACCACCATCGAAGAGTTGCTACAGCGTCGACTCACCGACATGGCGGTCGTAGCCCTGTGCATGCTGAGGGACGCGCGGCGCTTCGACCGGCTTCTACGCGCGATCCCGAGCTGGGTAGGCCACCTGCGACGGGTTCTCCGCACCCAACCTGGCGACTACGCGGTTCTCGTGCAGTACTTGAATTCGCTCACCACCGCCGAGCAGCGCGGACCACTTTGTGACACAATCCTCCGAGAGGCACCGGACATGGCACAGCAATTCCTGAGTTCTTTGGACGACCTTTGGAACCGAGGCGAGCTGAAAGGTCGAGAAGAAGGGCGAGTCGAGGGTCGTGCTGAGTTGCTGCGTGAGCAGCTACGGCTCAAGTTTGGCCCCTTGCCCCAGTGGGTCGACGACCGGCTACGAGGCGCAACAGACGAACAGATCGGAATCTTCGCAAGGCGAATCCTCTCGGAATCGACCCTCGAGGCAACGCTGAGCGAAGGCTGAGCTACATCAGGTGCGGCTCGCTGCCGTCGAACCATGCTGGGAGCAGGCCACCACACTGGGTGTCCGCGAGCTCAGGGCTCTCCAGCACCAGCAAGATCTCCTGGTCCGAGTTGACCGCCAAGTCCCAGTGTCACACCCGATGAGCATCCCAGCGAACGCCAAACATAGGCCGAAGCTAGCGCCACCCATCTGCGAAGGATGCCACGACGGTCGGTCGCGGGAAGCAAGCTAGCCCCGCACGACCGCGCGGATACTGGGAGTGAATGACGCTGCACGCTGGACCTGTCCGCACGGCAATTCAACCGCAACGCACACGCAGAAACTGGACGACGGGATGCTCCTGCCAGGGGAACACAAGGTACGTGTAGGGCAGGAAGGTGATCTTCTTTCCCAACTCGCACGGCGCCTTGAGCACCAGCGTGATGCGATGGGGGCGGAAGAAGGAGAACTTCACCTCCGCCACCTGGGAGTAGAGCCCGTGGTCCCGCGCAACGTGAGCCGAGCAACCGTCCAGCAACTCAACCAGATCCCACGCTTGGTCTACCTGCAGTTCGCACAACCGGACATCCCCTGTGGTGAAGCCCGCGCCGCCCTTCGCGTGCCGATCGTGAGGTGCAATTAGGCGCTCAAACGCTTCCTCCCGGAAGCTGGGTCCCAAAACCTAGCCGCTCACATCCCGAGCGCCCACTGGGTGAGCCCGTAGAATTGCAAGCTCGGCCCAAGCGCAAAGCGCCCCGTCACTTCGTTTGTCTCCCCGCCTGGCGTCAGCATCGCCGCCTCGAACAGGAGCCCCAGCGTGAGGTACTTGTGAGTCCAGCCGTCGTCGCGCAGCAGGGTGAAGGGCGCCCCGAGCTGGAGTCCCGCACCGCGAAGGCTCGGTCGATCGGGACACGCGGTAAGAACGCCCAGCAGCCCCGCATTGAAGCCGATATCCCCCGCTTCGGGCCCGAGGCTCGCGAATCCCGCACCGCCGTGAAGCGGAACGCACGTTTCCCCAGAAGCAAAACGCAGCCCGGCTGAGCCCGCCGGCAACAAGACCGCTGCGGTCCGCCCGACATCGCCGCTGTTCTTCGGCCACGCGTTGGTGATCCCGGTTCCGAAATTCAGCCGCGCTTCGACGCCCACCTCACCGTCTGTGTCCTTGGTCGGCAGCACGCTGGCGCCGATGACGTAGCTGCAACCGCTCGTCCCAAACAGCAGCGCGATCATCGCGAGGGGGCCACGCATAACCACACGGAATCACGCAAGTAGAAAACGATTCGAGTTCCGGGGCCAACCCCACCGCTTCACTTTTCAGGGAGTCGCTAGCGTCGTCCACGACTACTTGATATGGATGTCCAGGGTCACCGGCTTGCCCCCGCGGCTGACCTGCACTTTCAGGCTATCGGCGGTGCGCAGCCGGGCGTAGGCCTGCAAGGCCACCTCTGGAGAGCTCAGGTCGAAGCCGTTGATGTCCTTCAGTTGGTCGCCGTTCTTGAAGCCCAGGGTGCCAAGCAACGTATCCGGACGGATCCCGTTCATCTTGATGCCGGTGGTCTTGCCGCCGGCACCTCCCACCACCGGGGCGAGGCGCACCGAGCCCATGAGCACGCTCTGCTCGGCGAGCACCCGATCGACCACGCCGCGGTCGACTTCGAACTCGGTGTCCGAGATGCGGCGGATCTTGTCAGCGATGTCTTTGGGCAGCGTACCCTTCGCCGCTGGGCGCCCCGGCCGTGTCTTCGGCGCGGCTTCCGCCGCCGGTGGCGCAGCCTCTTGCTGGCTGAACAGCGTGACCTGGCACAGCTCGCTGCCCGCCTCGAGCCACACCGCCGGGCTCTTCTTGAGCGGGTTCTGTCCGATGTAGGCAATGGTCCTGTCGCCCACCTGCTCCCCGACCCGGCGCATCGCGGGGATCGGGTCATCGGACTCGCGGATAGCCGCCAGCGACCACAACGGGTCCGGAGACTCCGACACGATGGACAGCATGACACCGCTGCAGATGGGCGCCTCCAGCGGACTCGAGAGCCCAGGGCCGCTCTCGGCGACCTCCGCCTCTTCCTCTCCCCCACCCAGCAATGGCCCCGTCACCGAATCGAAGGCATTGCGCGCCAAGATGGGGTCGGCGCTCGCCAACTTGGCATTCGGATCTTCACTCGCCTTCGCCGCCTGCGGAGGCAGCGCACTCAGCGCCGCCGAGTCGACTCCAAACAGCCAGCTCCCGATCAGCGCCGATCCACCCACCGCCTGCAGGTACGCCGCGACGCCGAGCAAGCCCAAGATGACGCCCACGAAGTACTTCTTGAGCCATTTGTCTGCGTTCATGCTGTATATCCCTGCGGTAATTAACCGAGCGCAGGGGGCACACTCCCGCGGGCCTGCTTCGAGCCGCTGTTCGGCACCCGTGCCGCACTGATCCTACTCGCTCGAGCCGCGCGGCGCCCTACGCTCTGTCACAGGGCCGTAAGCGAGCGGCGTGCCAAGGCACTGATTCGCGACTTGTGGCTTGTTTTGGGGGGAGAGAGCGCCTTGGAGGCGGCTCGCGGTTTGTCAGGTTGGCGCTGGGGCGTAGTCTACTCCTCGCTCGACCTGCCGTTCTCCCCTGCGCAAGACGACTCGTCCTGTGGTCGTTCCAGCCCATCACATGCCGATGTCCCAGTACGTGAGCCCGTACAGCTCGAGGGTTGGACCCAAGGCGAAGCGGCCCAGAGCGCTCGCGTCCTCATCCGCCTCGCTGAGCAGCGCCGCTTCGATCAGCGGACCCAGCGTGAGGTAGTGATGGGTCTCCGGGCCATCGTGACGCGTCAGGGTGAACAGCGCGGCGAGCTGCGCTGCTCCACCATACAGGTTCGGGATGTTCCGACAGGAATCGGCTTCGCCGAGCACATTGGCCTTGAAGCCCAGTTCACCGGGCTCGTCTCCCAGTGAGCTGAAGCCGAGCCCGCCGCTCAGGGGAAAGCAGGTACCCCGCTTGTCGGTGCGCAACCCGACCGACGCTGGCACCATCAACGCTGCCGTGCGCCTGGGTTCTTCCCGCTGCTTGGACCAGGCGTTGGTCACACCGACGCCTGCGGTGACTCGGGCTTCGAAGCCCACATCGCCGTTGTCATCCAGCGTCGGCAACGCGCTGACTCCAAGCATGTAGCTGCACCCGCCGAGCCCACTAGCGAGCAACACCAGGACGCTCAACGCCTTCCCCATGCGGCTCAGCGTAGCGCCGAAGCGCAGCGCTCACCGCGTGTAGAAGTGTGTGCACTCGCGTTCGAGACTGCGCAATCGCGTTTACACACTCAGCCTCGCGTCATTCCTCGTCTTCTTCGTCTTGGCTCGGATACTGCGTCTCTTCGGAGCCAGCGTCTGCCTGGGATTCTGGATCCGTAGGCGGAGACCAGCGCTTCGCTTGAGTCCCCGGTGGCCCCAACACGACGCTGTGCCGCCGCATTCGTGCGGGGAGTCAGCAGCGCAACCGAGCGCTTCAGCGCACCGAGCAACACGCTCCTGCGATTCGATGAGGAAGGTGTCCTGACTCAGCCTATACAGATTCCCATGAGCAGGTTACTGCTCTGACCCAGCATTGCGGCACGGAGGCGGGAGCTCCGAGCGTCCGATCGACGTGGAGCGCGAGGTGAAGCGTGGAGCGCCCGAGCTCATCCCCATCATCGGGGGCCTCGCTGAACGAATCCGCGGCGCCGGGCTTCAATCAACGCCTCTCGGCGCCCTCTAGCGTGGAGTTTCTCGTACATGCTCTTGACGTAGCCGTGCACGGTATTGGGACTCAGCCCCAGTTGCGTCGCTATTTCCTTGTAAGAATATCCCTCGTCGATGCCGTTTAGCACGTCGCGTTCCCGGGGGGTGAGGGAGCACTCGGGGTCGGTTGTTCGTTCCTCGCGGAACTCCAGCACGACGGCGCGGGCGATGCGCGGGCTCATCGGCGCGCCGCCTTGGGCCAAGTTGTTCAGCGCGTCGATCAGCTCCCGCGGACTCGATCCCTTGAGCAAGTAGCCTGAAGCCCCGGCTTTCAGCGCGGCAAACACGGTGTCTCGGTCCTCGAACACCGTGAACGCCATGATCTCGAGGCTGGGCAGCTGACGCTTGGCTCGACGGATCAAGTCGACACCAGAGCCGTCGGGCAGCCCCAAGTCAGTGAGCAAGATGTCGCTCTCCGAGTCCGACAGCGCCACGAGCGCTTCCTCGCTCGTGCTTGCCTCTCCACTCACCTGGATGGCGGGTTCGCCATCGAGCAGGCTGGAAACACTCTCGAGCAAGCGCCGGTCGTCTTCGACGATGAACACACGCATCGCACTAGGCTATCGCGACACGGCGAAGCTCGGTAGCCCGGGTTCGGGGGGGGAGAGGGGAAACCGCAGGCGAACGATCGTGCCGTCTGGATCACCGCGCGTCACAGACAGCTCGCCACAGAGCTCCCGAGCTCGGCCGTGCATGTTGCGAACTCCGAAGCCCGAGGCGCGAGCGATTGTTTCCTCACCCCCAACCCCCACTCCATCATCCGAGACGGAGAGTTCAAAGGACACCGGGCGTACGACGACCACGACCCGAACACGCGAGGCTTTGGCGTGCTTGAAAACGTTGTTGATGGCTTCCTGGTAGGTGCGCAGAACGTTAGCACACACGCGGCTGGTCAGTGCGGGTGCCTCGGGGTCCAGATCACTCGTCAACGTGAGTTCGACATCGTGGGGCCGGAGCAGCTGGTTGCCGATGTGCCGGAGTTGCCTGACCAGCTGGGACCAGTTTAGATCGCGCTCATCTAGGCTGTTGAGCAGACTACGCATCTCCGCCAGGCCTTCCTTCGAAAGCTCGGCGATGTCGGAGATCGCCCGAGTTCTCCGCTCCGGAGACCCGCTACCGACTGCAGCTTCCGCAAGGAATCGAATATTCGTCGTGATCCCGCCGATACCATCGTGCAGGTCCTTGAGCAGCTGCGAGCGCTCCCGCGTGCTGGCGTCGACCGCCTGGCTGAGCGCGAGCAGGCGACCTTCGCGGCGGCGCTGCACGATCATCACCAGCGCGGCGATGATGATCAGTGTGCCGACGAAGGTAAACGAGTCCCACTCGAAGCGCACGACACCGAAGAACGCCAGGACATCGCGCGCCGTGAAGAAGACGGGAGCCAAGAATCCCAGCGCGAAGATCTGCGCGTCTCGGTCTCCCCTCGAAGCTCTGGCGCCCACCACAGCCAAGAGCGCGAGGACTTCGA
>JAUILJ010000565.1 GCA_030433055.1 Polyangia bacterium | reverse complement strand
TCGCCTTCCGCCGTGCTGCAGCCCACGGCTGCGCCTCCGAGCAACAGCAGCAGGGCACCGATCCCACGCACCCAGCTCCTGACTCTCCGCTCACGCGGGCGCTTCGACTTCAGGATCGGGGTTCGGGGGTGAGGGGTCATGGCTTCGGCAATGTTCAAGCGTCGGCGCTCACAGCCGGGGCGGGGGTCGCTTCCCGCCTGAGCGAGCTGCGTCGAATGGTACCACCTCCGAGCACTCGATCGCCGTCATACATAACGGCGACTTGACCCGGCACCACCGCGTGCAGCGGCTCGCTGAATTCCAGGCTAAAGCTCCCATCCCGGCGTAGAAGCTTGGCGGCCACTGGACTTCCGCGATAGCGCACCACCGCCTGACAGCTGAGGGGCGCCTCCACGCCGCTGGCCAATGCGACCTCCGACAGCGTCGCTGTATCAGCGAGCAGTCGTTCGCGCGCACCGAGCTCCACGGTTCCGTCGCGCTCGACCCGCACCACGTACAAGCGCTTCCCTGCGGCAACTCCGAGGTTCTTCCGCTGACCCACGGTAAACCGATGGATGCCGTCGTGCGCGGCGAACACACGACCGTCCTCATCGACCAGATTGCCCTTGGTGACCCGGTCCCCCGCCCTCGCGCTCACCAGAGCGTCGTAGCGGCCTCGCGGTACGAAACACAGCTCCTGACTCTCACCCTTGCCGGCCCCCGGGAGTGCCAGGCGCTCCGCTTCAGCGCGGATCTCCGCCTTCGTCGCATCGCCGAGCGGAAACATCAGGCGCCCGAGGGTAGCGGCGTCCAGCATGTGCAAAAAATAGCTCTGATCCTTGCCGAGATCGCGAGCACGGAACAACGCTGCGCGCCCCTCGTGCTCGACGATGCGCGCGTAGTGCCCCGTCGCGACGTGACTCGCCCCCAAGCGATCTGCGAGCACCATCAGCTCTCGCACCTTGACGCCGCGGTTGCAGCGCACACACGGGCTGGGTGTCTCTCCTTCGAGGTAGGCGTCGACGAAGGGCTGGACCACCTCACGCTGAAACAACTCGCGGCGATCGAACGCGAAGTAGGGGATCCCGAGCGCGTCGCACACGCGCCGAGCATCGTGCACGTCTTCTGGTGCGCAGCAGCGCCCTTTCACCTGGCCGTCGTCCGGGTAGTCCCAGAGGTGCAGCGTGACGCCGACCACGTCGTGTCCCTCGGCGACCAAGCGAGCCGCCGCCACGGAAGAGTCGACGCCACCGCTCATGGCCACCAGGATGCGCTCTGGCTGCTTCACGCCTTCTCAATAGCCCGCCTGCGCGGTGTGGCAAGCCGCTCTCCGCAGGAGAAAAGGCGCAACCAGGCATCGAGGCGGTCGACACCTAACCATGGAAATTGGAACCAAGGCCCCACTTCCTGGCCCTCTCCCCCAACGAGCCGAAGGCAAACCCCCGGGGAATCCACAACCCGAAGGTCGCTTCAAAGAGGCGCTCGCAGCGCTCGGTGGCGAGATTGACCGGGGCGAAAAGACCGTCAAGCGCGCCCTCAACGGTGCTCAGATGGGCGGGCTCGCCGCGGGAGACTTGATCGCGCTTCAGGCGGGCATCTACCGCTACAGCGAGGCCGTCGATCTCGCTGGCAAGCTCGTCGATCGTGCCGGCAGCGCCGTCAAGACCACGCTCCAGAGCAACGGATAAACATATCCCCAAGGAACCGAACGCAGGCTCAGTGTCAGCTGCGCTGGCCCAGCAGGCCACCCAGGTTGCGGGGCCGAGGGTCGGGATCGTGATGCTTGAGGAAGCGCAAATTCACGCCGTTTATCAGCGCGTGAGCAAGCAACGGCCCCACCAGGCTCCCCGTGGCCGCGAAAACCAAACCCAAGATCAGGCCGATCGCAGCAGCCCACCCCGCCCACACCCAGCGACTCGGACCAGGCACGTAGTGCACGACTCCGAAGATCAATGCCTGCACCCAGACTCCGGTCAGCGGCTGCAAGGCCCCCCGGAACAGCAACTCCTCACCCAGGGAACTCAGCACCGCGAGGACCATCAGGCCAATCGGGCTCAGCCCGCGAGCAACGGGCCGCAAGTCTCGATGCAGCTGCCGAGCCCAGCTGAACCTCACGACCGAAACCCGCGTAAGAACCACGACCAAGAGCCCCACCAACACCCCAGCGCCAGCGCTCCAGCCATGGGAGGGAGCGATCGTTAGCCAAGCGTCGGGGAGCGTGAGAAGGGACTCCCCCCGCACGACTCCAATCACGACCGCGAGCAGGGTCAACGCCACGTAGGCTGCGGCATAGCGTCCCCACCTGCTCATCCTCTGACTATGGCACGCGAAGCAGTGCGATGCGTGCACGACTTTCCCCGCGATGACTCCTGAATCCGTAAACCCTGACCGCTCGACGGAGATTCACGCAGGCACGCTGCCTGGTGAGTTGGCGAGCCTGCGCCCTGCGCCTGCGCTCGACCCCGGAGGGTCCGCAATTTGCGCCGCGAGCGTCGCCGGGAGCGCTTCACAAAGGCGATTCGGAGTCGCGGGGGCGCGCCAAGCTGCGCTAGGGTGCTGCGTAGGCAGAATCGCTCAAAATCTCGCTCGCTTCCCTCGGATGCGAGGGGGTGAGGTGCTCGTCCCCACTCACTGGATGTCAGCAGATGGCATCCTGGCGAGCAACGTCGCGTGGCTCCGCATGAACCTAGGCACCGCAGCTGATTTCGACCCGGCGAATCTCCGATTCCCATCACCAGGTTGGCGATCGTGACCACGGCCCAGGACTCGCCTGAAGCGCTCGCTCGATTCCACGATCATCTGGATCTGTGTGAGATCATCGCGAGACATATCGGCCGCGGAGTACCCAACGCAGCCCTCGACGAGCTGCTGAGCTTCGCCCGAGAGGGCCTGCTCGACGCCTCCAGGCGCTATGACCCCGAGCGAGGCGTTCCGTTTCGGGCATTCGCGAGCTATCGCGTGCGCGGTTCCGTGATCGACGGGCTGCGGAGCCTCGCCCACCTACCGCGCCGCGTGCATGAACGCCTGCGAGCGCTGGAGGCGGCAGGCCAGGTCAGCGAAGGCGCAGTCGAGGATCTTCAAGGGGGCGCCCCGCCAGGCAGCGCACGCGCCGACGCCGAGCGAGCGTTGAACGATCACTTGGCGAACATGGCGACCGCCATGGCGGCGGGCATCGTGAGCCAGACCGTACCGGGAGAAGATGGGCCTGACCACCTGTCCCTGGATGCCCCGGCGGACGAGCAGCTGGAGCGCGCTCAGCTGCTCCAGCTGATTCAAGAGGGCATCGCAGAGCTCCCTGATCAGGAGCGGGAGCTGGTGCAACGTCACTACTTCGAAGGCGAACGGTTCGACCACGTAGCCGCAGATCTGGGCCTGTCCAAGAGCTGGGCAAGCCGGCTGCATACCCGCGCCATCGGGCGGCTCACCAAGCGCCTACAGCAAAGACTCTGATCCTCCGGCGCCCAGATTTGTTTCCCCACGGAACCAGGGCGTACTCGCATGGCTGTTCATTGGGGCGCGCCTAGCAGGCTGCTGAAAAACTGGGTTCTCCAGCAGCCTGCGTGCTGATCCGCGCGGAGTGCGAGAGCAAGGTCTGGTGCGAGTCTGCGCGGGCACGGTGGTTGTTGATTGGCAGGGTGATTTTCAACACCCTGCTAGCTAGCGGCGACTCGGCACGGACTCTTCGTCGAAGTAGTCGAGCTTGTGAAGCGGCATGATCACGCTGCTGAGTACGTTGAGCAGGTGACCTTCCACCCGCTTGAAGAAGCGAGCGCCCAGCGTGAGCGCGATGGCGATGTTGGCAGGGTAGTCACCTCGAGCCACCCTCGCTACGAGTTGGTCGCAGCGCTTGGCTATACTGCGTCCCTCCAACGTGAGCTGGCGGGCGCGCTCGTGATCCCCACGGGAATAGACGGGGCCGACCTCGTTGGCTAGCTGCACGACGCTGCGCTTGATCTCCACCAGCTCTTGGTAGCTTTCGTCATCGGGGAAGTCCTGACGCCGTAGCTCCGGGACCTCCACCAGGTTCTTGGCGTAGTCCCCCAGCCGCTCCACGTCCTTGACCAGGCTCATCAACAGCAGCCCGTAGGGAACGTCCGCAGGCCGCCCGCCACTCAGGTGGGCTACCACCAGCTTGCGGATCTGGCGCTCGTACTGGTTGACCTGAACGTCTTGTTCAAAGAAGCGCGTGCGCTCCGGTGGGGCAAGCCCCGGGCCGAAGAAGTCGTCGCTCGCGCGCACCACCATCGAAAGCGCGAGCTCCAGCATCCGGGAAAAATCTTCGGTAGCCGCTTCCAACGCGGATTCGGCACGAAACACATTCAAGAGCTGCCTCAGCACACTCACGACACTCTCCAATCCACCTCAAAAACCCCGGGTCACCCAGATCAGACCCGCCGGCAGACCATAGAAGAGCACCACCACGTAGCCAAAAGCCAGCGGGCGGCTACGCACCGCGAGATCTGCCAGCTTTTCCGCTGCGCGGACGGGCAGCTCCCGCGTGACGCGAGCCGGGTAGATCAAGAGCAACCCGCTCAGGTTGAAGAGCAGGTGAACCAGGCCGATTTGAATGCCCAGTTGCGCGGTCTCCGGGGGCAACGCCATCGAGGCCAGCAGCGCCGTGATCGTCGTGCCGACGTTCGCACCCAGCGTAACTGGAAAAACTTGCCGCACGGTAACGATACCGGCGCCGGCGAGGGGCACCATCACGCTCGTCGTGATGGAGCTGGATTGGACCATCACCGTCACAATCAGCCCCACCAGGATCCCCACCCAGGCGTGCGTGTCGAGCGCGCGCGCGATATACGTCTGCAGGCGTGTCCCAGTGATCGAACGCAGCGTCTTCACCAGCAGAAACAGCGAAACGAAGATCAGCACCGCGCTCGCGACGAGCATGATCACCGCCGCGACCTTCGGGTTGGAAACGAACGCCGCGATCGCATCGTGGAGCGGCTCGAGCCCGGCATGAACGGCCTTCTTGATCGGGTTTGGAGGCCTGGCTCCACCGCCGCCCCCAACCCACCCGGCGATCAGGCCACTGGTCTTCTCGAGGTAGCCCGTCGCTAGCTCCAACGGCAACAGCACTGCGACCGCAATGAAGTTGAAGAAATCATGGCAGGTGGCGGCGGCAAAGGCGCGCCGGAACTCGTCCTTCCGACCAACGTGCCCCAGGGAAACGAGGGTGTTGGTCACGGTCGTCCCGATGTTGGCTCCCATGATGATCGGGATGGCGTTCGCGAGCGGGAGTGGAGAGTTCGGGGCGGCGACCAGCGCCACCACCATCGAAGTCGTCACGCTCGAGCTCTGCACCAGCGTCGTGGCCAGGATGCCTATCGTCAGGCCGATGAACGGGTTCTTGGTCGCGGAGAACACGGAGTCCAGGGCGTGCTTCCCCAGACCCTTGAAGCCGTCGCTCAACCCGCCGATCCCGACCAGGAACAGGTACAACAGCACCAAACCGAAGATCGCCCGGAGCAGCAGGTCTCCACGACTCAACGGGGCCTGGGGGCGAGGAAGCACCGTTTCGTCGAGCTCCGACAGGGCCGGGTCCTCGCTGACCTGAGACTTCATGCGCTGAGAGTCCTGGTCGGCGGGATAGCGCTCGGTGTCAGCCGTTGCCGCCATTTCGGGGATGCTTGTGGCATCAACCCTAGGCGAATGAAAGGCGTTTGTTACGGAGTCGACACCCGGCCGTCACAATCCAAGAAATTGCGGACGCCTCATGGACTTCCGCTTCGTCACGCTGCGGCTGCCAGCTCGTCGAAGGCCTTCGCTGGTGCGGCGGCCAA
>JAUILJ010000564.1 GCA_030433055.1 Polyangia bacterium | reverse complement strand
GAAGTCGGAACCCGCACAAATGCAAGGCGAACGCTGTGCCAACTCGCGTCGCCGAGTAGTTTCGGGTACTTGCCCTAAGCGAGAGCGCGGAACATGCGAAGCCCGGTTCACAGAAAGTGGTGTGACCAATTCGCGCTGCGCACGTCACGACGCAGATCGCGACCACCTCGTTCACTATTTCGTGGGCTGAATGTCACGTTCCCGTCGAGCGCGTCCCGCCGTTTCCGCAGCGCAACTCGGTGGGTCCGTTGAGCCAGCTGGACAGGTTCCTGCATGCGCTGGGCAGGCGGCGCATCGGCTGGTGGGCCGCGCTGGTCGGTATGCTCCTCGCGCTACCCAGCGTGTTCACCGGTTTGCAAACCGAGGACCACTATCACTTCCGCGCGATCCGAGACGGTGTGGTGGATCCGCCATGGCGGGTGAACCTGTTCAACTACATCAGCGGGAACGTGCCCGGCATCTATGGCCTGAAGGACTTCGGCACGGTGCCTTGGTTCACCTTGAAAGACTACAAGGTGAGCTTCTGGCGTCCGCTCACGTCTTTCACGCACTGGCTCGACTACCACTACTTCCCTGCCTCGCCCTGGCTGGCTCACGTTCATAGCCTGCTGTGGTATGGAGCGCTGATCCTCGCGGTAACAGCCCTGTACCGACGACTGCTGGCCGTGCCTTGGGTGGTCGCGCTGTCGAGCCTGCTCTATGCGATGGATGACGCCCACGCCCATCCCGTGGGTTGGCTAGCGAACCGCAACGCCATCCTGGCAACGCTGTTTGGCGTGATCGCGATCTGGAGCCATGACGCGTGGAGGCGCGCCCCGAAGCAAGGGGCTCGCTGGCTTCGCTACGTCACCGCGATCGTCGCGCCGCTGAGCTTCGGTGTCGGGCTGCTGTGTGGAGAGTTCGCGATCGGAGCCCTGGGCTACATCGTGGCCCACGCGCTGCTGCTCGAGGCCCCGACGAAGAGCCGGACCCTGGGGCTCGTGCGCCGAGTCGCGGTGCTGCTGCCCAGCGCATGCGTGTTCTGCGTTTGGCTCTTCTACTACCGCAAGTTTGGGCACGGCACCTACGGCACCGACTTCCACCTGGATCCTCTCGGGGACACGGGTCGCTTCGCCGTCGAGGGCCTGTGGCGCTTCCCTGCGCTCGTCTTGGGTCAGCTCTTTGGCGTCGACTGCGAAGCTTGGTGGCGCCTCTCGGCCAACGTGGTCTACGCGATGGCATGCGTGGCCAGCATACTCATCGCTGCGTTCCTGTGGTGGTTGCGGCCCAGCTTGCGCGACCCGAGCACGCGCTTCTGGCTGCTTGGTGCGGCCTTTTCCACGCTGCCTGCCTGCGCGGCGATGCCTCAAGACCGCTTGCTGTTCTTCACCGGCATAGGGGGCATGGCGATCGTGTCCATTGCCGTACGGCAAGCAATTGAGCAAACGAAACGAGTCGACGCGCCCCGGCATCTGATCGGGCGCCTCGTGACCTTCGCCCTGCTCTTGGTGCATGGCGTCGTGGCTCCGATGACGTTCCCCCAGCGCAGCCTCATCATGTACCGCTTTGGCAGCGAGCTCGACAGAGTCGCCGAGCGACTGATGTGGAGCCACCCGAACAGTGACGAACACCTGGTGCTGATCGGTGGCCCTTCCTACTTCTACGTCGCCAGCCTGATCGGCTTGCGCGCAACGCGGAATCTACGAGTGCCGCGCCACATCCGCATGCTGCACGCGGGGAAAGGCCCCGTCAGCCTCAAGCGCCAGACCGAGCAGCAGCTGATCCTCGACGCGCCGAACGGGTTTTACTCGGACCCGTTCGACGGTACCTATCGCGGGCACCAGTACCCCATGCAAGTCGGCGAAGGCTTGCAGCTGGCAGGCATGCTGATCATCGTACGAGCCGTGGATGAGCAGGGCGTGCCCACGCGCATCGAAGTGAACCTGCAGCGCCCGGTCAAACGCGGAAACTACCACTTCGTCAGCTGGTACCCCCCCAAGCCTGGCGACGAGAACGGCCAGTTCCAGACGCTGCGGCTGCCAGACGTCGGTCAGAGCGTGGAGCTGCCAAGTGGCTACTGAATGGCTGCGAATCGCGACCTGGCGACAGCGCCTCGCAACCCGTGAGGGTCGACTCCGGGCGGCTACTCGGGCGGCCGCTGTAGCGCTGTGTGCGTACGTTCTGGTGTACCCGTTTTGCCTCGTGCGCTACCCACCAATCACCGATCTACCTTTCCACGCGGCAAACACATCGATCATCCGCCATTATTCAGATCCAGCGTTCCACTTTCGGGACCAGTTCTATGTCGATCCGCTGAGCGCGCCGTACATGCTGCAGTACCTGGTGGGGGCGGCGCTCAGCTTCGTGCTCCCACTCCACGTAGCGGTCAAGGCGACCTGCGTACTGCTCCTAGCCTGCCTGCCCCTGGGTCTGGCGCTGTTGTTTCGCGGCCTGGGCAAGCCCCCGATCATGGGGCTCCTGGCGCTGGGCCTGGCGTATTCCACCCTGACCCACTGGGGCTTCATGAGCCACATCGGCGCGCTGGGGTTCTTCGTCGGGAGCCTCGGCGCTGCGCTCTTGCTCTTCGAGGGCGGTTCGCTGCGGCAGAACTGTCGGCGCGCCTGGCTGCTAGGAGCAATGCTCCTGCTCACGCTGTTCAGTCACGTCTATCGCTATCCGTTCGCGCTCGCCGGGGTGCTCTTGGTGGCAGGCCTGGCGTTTCGCCGCGGGCGCAGGCGCGGCGACTTCAAGCTGTTCGGCGCCGCGCTGTTGCCTTCACTGCTGCTCTTCTTGGTGTTTTGGTTGCGCAGGGACCATGTCACCGGCGCCGAGCTTCGCTTGGAGTGGGCACCGAGCCGATTGAGTGAGTTCCCCGCTCATGTGTTTGGTGGCTTCGTGAAGAGCGTAGGCGAGCGCGAGCGCCTGAACGGTTGGCTCTGGCTGGCGCTGTGTGGCGCGCTTGGAGTCGGCACCTACGTCTGGCGCAGGCGACGGGGATCGGCTGGCATCAGCGAGCCACGACCCAGTGATTCGCCACCAGACGTTGCACCCATGCACCCCTTCGTTGGCGAAGACCTGAAGCGTTTTCGCAGGGAAGCGCACTGGCTCATTGTGCTCGTGAGCCTCGGCCTGCTCGGGCTCTACGTGAGCCTTCCCCTGACCTGGGGGAGCTGGTTCTTCGTCTACCCGAGGGAGGCGTTGAGCGTGGCCCTCCTGCTGCTCGCGTTGCTCCCCGGCCTGCCAGCGCGCCCGTTGGCCGAGCTCGCATTGATTGCTGGGCTCGCCCTGACCTGCGGTCGCCAGGCGTTCTTGGTCGCGACCCAGTGGCTCGCCTTCGAGCGCCTCAACCAGGACTTCTACGCGATTCAGACCAGGCTGCCCCCTCACCCCCGGCTCCTGTATTTGATCTTCGATCACGCGGGGACCTATCGCTCCACGACTCCGTTCATCCACCTGCCGGCTTGGATTCAGGCGGAGCGCGGCGGCTCGCTCTATTTCCATTTCGTGCGCTGGGGTCTGTATCCAATCCACTACCGTCCCGCCGGCGCTGACACGCCGCCCACGCTGCCGTACCTGCTCGAGTGGCACCCCGAAGCCTTCCGCACCGTCGAACACGGGACCTGGTTCGACACCTTCCTGGTAAGGCACCGAGTGGATCCGGGCATCGTGTTCGAGGCAGATCCCGCGATCCACCTGGTGGCTCACGAGGGCGAGTGGTGGCTCTACCGCCGCGACGACGGCTCGAGCCCGTAGCACTGGCTTCGAATGCTGGGCCTGGGGTGACGCTACCATTCACGCCACTGGACTCTGACTCCAGCCGCGGTAGGCGTCGAACGGCCGAACCCCAAGAAAGCGAGCGGGCGCGAGCCCGTTTCACGTCCGCGCGGCAGCAACGAAGACAGCTGCTTTCGTAGCGAACAGCCCTCGCCAGGGGCGAGCGCGAATCGAGACCGTGCGGCAGCCATGCGCATGTCTTGTTGCCCACCCCTGGGTTGATTAGGGGGGATCCCTATGACCCGACCCATTCAAACACGCCGAGCGATGTTCACCGCGCTTGGAGCCGCTGCTGTTGGTGTAACTCTGTCGAAGACTGCGACTGCCGCACCCACAGTCGAATCCGTGCTGGGCGCAGTGGACACCATAGCAGACCTCAAGGCGCTTACCCCGCCGACCACCGGTGGGACACTCGTCCTCGTCCACGGGTATCACACGGTGAACGACGGTGGCGGGGGGTGGTTTCGCATGGAAACGACTGGAACCGAAGATGGCGGCCTGTGCTTCGTGTCCGACGACGAGACCGCGTACTGGCACCGAGTAGTCTCAGGGGACGAACTCCACGTGTTGTGGTTCGGCGTCCAGCTGGGCGACGTGAGCGATGCAACCGCGAAGCAGAATACTCTCGCCGCAAAAGCGGCAGCACTTGCGGCTGAGAGCCAGCCACAAGGCTTCGGCGTCGTTGTATTTCCGCGTGGTCAACTCAAGCTGCGCATCATCGAAGCACACCTTACGAAGACCGCGGCCTACTGGAGCGTCTTCAAGATCACCAAGGACGGCATGCATCACCGTCTGGACGGAACTGAGCTCGACGTGGTGACGGAGCTGAACGACGACAGCGGGAGCGTCGTCCAGACCCTCTGGCATGTGGGCTACGGCACGCCTCGATACGGGTTTCGACTCAGCGGTGGCTTCATTCGAATGGTGGGGCCTTGGAGGACAACCGCAAACGACAGGAACATCTGGCAGGTAATCGAGGGTCTCGCACATGACTGCGTTGTCGAGAACATCACCGTAGATGGCGTGCCCAGGCTGGGTGAACTCGTGGCGCAAGAAGTGGAGGGCCGAAAGATCAGTCGAAACGTGTTCCGAAATCTTACATTCCTAGACTATGGCGGGGGGGGTCACGATGTCTGGCTGCGCGTTTCTGGCAACACGTTGGTGGAGCACTGTTTTGTTACCTCACGGCAAACGGAATGCTCTCATGCCATCTACACCGCCCCCGAACGAGACATCATAATCCGGGACTGCAGCTTCGACAACTGCGCCAAGACTACGAGCAAGATGGTGATCGCGTATCGAGCGTCAACGTCCGTGGACTTCGGTCCGCTGCTGATCAGCGGGTGCACATTTCGCAATTCTGGGAACTGCACGCTCGGTTACACTCAGGCCAACAATCATTACCACGACATCAAGCTCATCGACTCGTGCTTCGATGGCACCCAGCTCTGGTGCTACAATGTCGATGGCCTGACCATCGCCAACTGTAGCTTCAAGGAGACCTCAGCGATTCGCATGATCGAATGCACTCGGGTAACGGTCCGTGGTGTTTCCGTCGAGTGCTTCTTCGAGACTCAGCGTTCAAGTCATTTGAACATCGACATCACGATCTCAGGAGCAGGCTATTACTCTGCAGGGGGAGCAGGGACACCATTGATCCCAACAACGGATCTAACGCTGCGAGTGCGTGGTTCCGAACTGTCCGACATCAATGGGCACATCCGATCGGTACACGGGTTGACCCGAGCACATATCCACGCAGATTTGTATAGCCCATGCTCACGGCTGTTGAATCTCTCGGGTCCGCTGGACCGTGTGACTATCACCGGGCACCTTACGACCACGTCGACCTGGGAGAGTCCTACGGTTGGGGCAGGCACGCAGGGTGTTCAGATCACGAGCAACCCAAGCGACGTGAACGATCTGGTGTTGCGGGGTCTCGACTGCTATGGCGGTACCGCGCTCTCGAAGGTTACCGCGTTCTCCGGGGCGATCCTGCGCGGTTGTCGGCTGCA
>JAUILJ010000563.1 GCA_030433055.1 Polyangia bacterium | reverse complement strand
GGTGACTTGCATGCGCTCGTGCACAGCACGGAGACGACTAGCCAGACCAGGAGCGACAGCGAGCGGACGAACGCGCGCTGCGATGCGCCTAACCCCCAAACCCGCTTGGTGCTGGGAGTGGGGGTGAGGCGCGCCGAAGTGCGTTGCTCTGCGGAAACGGGTCGCTGCACGAGGCTAGAACGTCACCACGCTGCGGATCGACTTGCCTTCGTGCATGAGGTGGAGGGAGTCATTGATCTTGTCCAGCGGCAAAGTGTGGGTGATCAATGGATCGATCTGGATCTTTCCGTCCATGTACCAGTCGACGATCTTGGGCACGTCGCGCCGGCCCTTGGCGCCGCCGAACGCGCTGCCCTTCCAGACCCTGCCGGTGACGAGCTGGAACGGACGAGTCGCGATTTCCTGACCGGCCCCAGCCACGCCGATGATGATGCTCTCGCCCCAGCCTTTGTGGCAGCACTCGAGCGCCTGACGCATCAAGTTGACGTTGCCCACGCACTCGAAGGAGTAGTCGGCGCCGCCGCCGGTCAGGCTCACCAAGTAGGGCACGAGATCCTCTTCGACCTCGTTGGGGTTCACGAAGTGAGTGCAGCCGAACTGCTCCGCGATCGCTTTGCGCTCGTTGTTGATGTCGACGGCGACGATCATGTCGGCGCCTGCGAGACGGGCACCTTGTGCGACGTTCAGGCCGATACCACCCAGGCCGAAGATCACCACGTTGGCTCCCGGCTCCACTTTCGCGGTGTTGATCACCGCGCCGATCCCCGTGGTGACGCCGCAGCCGATGTAACAGACCTTGTCGAAGGGCGCGTCCTTGCGGATCTTGGCGACGGCGATTTCGGGTAGGACGGTGTAGTTGGAGAATGTGGACGTTCCCATGTAGTGAAACACGGGTTTGCCATCCAGGCTGAAGCGGCTCGTACCGTCAGGCATCAAGCCCTTGCCTTGAGTCCCCCGAATCGCTTGGCAGAGGTTGGTCTTTTCCGACAGGCAATACTCACAGTTACGGCACTCCGGCGTGTAGAGCGGGATGACGTGGTCACCCTTCTGCAAGGATTTCACGCCGGGGCCGACATCCACGACCACTCCCGCGCCCTCGTGCCCCAGGATGGCGGGAAAGAGCCCCTCTGGATCCGCTCCCGAGAGCGTGAAAGCGTCGGTGTGGCAGACCCCGGTGGCTCGGATCTCGACCAGCACTTCACCCTCCTTGGGGCCTTCGAGGTCGAGGTCGACGAGGGTGAGGGGAGTCGGATCCTCCAAAGGGGACGCCTTGAGCGCGATGGCTGCGCGAGTCTTCATCGGTACCTCCTATCAGGCAGTTTCGGGGGGCGTGTGAGCGGCTTGTGGTTGGGAACAGCGGCTTGTGGTTGGGAACAGCGGCTTGTGGTTGGGAACTAGGCAGAGCGTAGGCGGAGCTGCGCAGGTGTGTCCACAGCCGCTACCTGTCGCATGCCGAGCTTTGTCGAGCGATGTGTTGTCTGGGGCCTGCGCTGGTGTTGGATGCAGCCTGCAGCAGGGCACTGCTTGTGTGAGGTCGGGCCGCGCCAGTCGGACCGCGCCAGTCAGACGCCAGTCAGACCGCGCCAGTCAGCTGCGTGAGGTCAGGCGGGCGCTGTGGCGGATCAGTCTCGAATCGCGACGCCCCAGCGCTGGCGAGCCATCACCCCTGTCGGGGCTTTCGTTGGTGGCGGGCCGGCAAAAAGCCAGTGAACGAACAAGCTCGCCCGCGAGACACCTGCTCTCACCTCGGGGGCTGCCCCAGCGGCCGCGCGAGTTTTTGCTGTGGGTGAGCACGCGTTTCGAATATTCTCTTCGGTTCAGCGGAGCATCGATTCCGCGGGCGTGCAGAAAAGGGGCATGGAGTTTGCGTTGTGAGGTAGCGGGTCGGGCACGGCCTGGGTTGGTTGGGTCGTCACGCGGCGCGTGACCGGTGTGCTTGCTTCGAGCCGCGTCTGGGAGACGACGGCGTCTCCGGTTGGGCCTGCGGCATTGAGGCGCACAAACCACACGGATACACTCTTGCTTACTTACCTGGAGACAGTTTACATACGGAATTGTTAATAGCTCGCGCGCTGAATGCGCGAGCGACCCGCTCGCCGGTGCGCGGGGCCCAAAGCGCATACGCAACCGGATAGTCAGTTGGTGACACCAGCACCGCGTTTGACACATTGATAGCGAGGCTCGCGGGATCGCGGGCGGGCGCCGATACCGGCGCGGCGGATGATCGATCCGTGCCCCAGTGCGGGCGCCAAGACCACTAGTACCTAGTTCCACACGGATAGGGGGAGTCGGACCTACAAGGCTCGACCGAATCGGAAGGCGTGCGCAATACGCGTACGACAATCATGGAGACCTCATGAAGCTGAGATACTGGACCGGAGTACCCGTGCTGTTCGCCTCGCTCTTCGTCGCGAGCGCGGCGTCAGCGCAGGACGCAGGATTTGCCCTGAATCGTTTTGACCCGTCTGACCGCGGCTCGAATTGGTTCGCGTTGGAGTCACTCGACTTCGATGGTCACTTGCAAGCAGCGCTCGGCGTGGTTGGCGACTGGGCCTACAAGCCGCTGGTACTCTACAACGGCGACGGGGACGAGGTTCAGGCGGTGGTCGAGCACCAGGTGTTCGCCCATGTGGGCGGCAGCCTCACGCTCTGGAACGATCTCAAGCTCGGGGTGAACATCCCGCTGGCGGTCGTGAACTCGGGGGACTCGGGAACCACCACGAACAGCTCCTTCTCGAGCAAGGACGGAGCGACCATTGGCGACGTACGTGTCGGCGGCGACTACCGCTTGCTCGGAGCTCCAGGGGACCTGCTGCGGCTCGGGCTGGGGGTGGGGGTCTTCCTGCCCACAGGCTCCCAGGAACGCTTCACGGGTGACGGCTCGGTGAAGATCCAGCCGCGCCTGGGCATCGCTGGAGACGCAGGCCAGATGGCATACGCTGCGCGCCTCAGCACCAACATTCGCACCGAAGACCAGACGTTGGACGGTGACACCGTGGGCACGGAGGTCGGCTTCGCCGCGTCGGTCGGCGTGAAGCTCGACGACGACAAGCTGCTGCTTGGTCCGGAGATCTACGGCAGCACCGGCGTCAGCGATGGGGACGCGTTCCTCTCCAAGCGCACGACTCCGTTCGAGGTGATCATCGGCGGCCACTATCAACTGGCCAAGGACTGGACTGCCGGTCTCGGTGTTGGTCCAGGACTCACTCGAGGCTTTGGTAGCCCGAAGGTGCGGGTGCTCGCGAGCATCGAGTTCCGCCCGAAGGTAGAGGAGGAGAAGCCGCCGCCTCAGCCCAAGGACACCGACGGTGACGGCATCTTCGATGACGTCGATGCCTGCGTGACCGTGCCCGGCGTCGCCAGCGAGGACCCGAAGAAGCACGGCTGCCCGCTGCCTGGCGACAAGGACAACGACGGCATCATCGATGAGGAAGATGCCTGCCCGGATGAGCCTGGAGTCAAGAGCGAGGACCCGGCGAAGAACGGCTGCCCGCTTCCGAAGGATCGAGATAACGACACGATCCTGGACGAGGTCGACGCCTGCCCAGATGAGCCGGGTGAACCCAACGATGACCCGGCGAAGAACGGCTGTCCGCCGCCGAAGGATACCGATGGTGACGGGATCCTCGATCCAGAAGACGCGTGCCCCGATCTGGCGGGCGTGGCCTCCGAAGACCCGAAGAAGCACGGCTGCCCGAAGGCGAAGATCGAGAAGGGTCAGATCAAGATCCTGGAGCAGGTCAAGTTCAAGACCGCCAGTGATGTGATCCTCCCGGAAAGCGATGAGATCCTTCAGGCGGTCAAGAAGATCCTCGACGAGAACCCCGACATCGAGCTGATCAGCGTCGAGGGACACACCGACTCGCGCGGTAGCGCGGGCTACAACCGTGCGCTCAGCAAGCGCCGCGCTGCTTCGGTAGTGAAGTGGCTGACCAAGAACGGCATCGACAAATCACGACTGTCCTCGAAGGGCTTCGGCCCAGACAAGCCCATCGATACCAACGACACCCCAGAGGGGCGTCAGAACAACCGCCGCGTGGAGTTCCACATCGTCAAGGTGAAGTCCGGCTCCAAGCTGAAAGTGGAGGAACGCTGATGCGCAAGCCCAACGTATTCAACGGCAGTGTGATCAGCGCCGCCCGCCTGCTGCAGAGTGCAGCGGTGGGTGGCGCGCTCCTCGCGGCGACCTCCCAGGTCGCCGCGGCGCCCACCTTGCGCGTGCAAGTCGACCAGCACGGCGACTTCCTGATGGTGGGCAACACCCTCGGCCACGACTGCAGCAACGGGACCCCGGCGCCAACGGTCGGAACCGTCTCGGCCGTGTGTGGCGCGAGCCAGAACGACAGTTCGCCGGACCTGTTTTGGCGCTCTCAAGACCCGAACGCCACGTCCGCCACCGCCAACCTCACGAACTCTCCGGGTCAGGCTCGCAGCACGGCGCTCCTGGCGATCCCCAACGGGGGCGCAGTCACTCACGCGTTCCTGTACTGGGCGGGGGAGTCAGCCAGCGGCGACAACGCGGCCACGCTGGACCGACCTGGAGGTTTCACCTCCAATGTCACGGCCATCCAGACTCACCAGAGCGGCAATTACTACGAGTCCGTTGCTGACGTGACGGCGCTGGTTACAGCCAACGGCTCGGGTCTGTACCGCGTCAGCGGCGTGGCGATGAAGGACTTTCGGAACTCCAACGACGACGTCAACTTTGGAGCTTGGACGCTGGTGGTGTTCTACCGTCTGGCGAGCGAGCCGCCTCGAAACCTGGCGCTGTTCGATGGTCTGGATCTCGTCGACAGCGGCAACCCGAGCTCTGCGACGCTCTCCGGCTTCCTGGTGCCCAACGCAGGCTTCGACGCGAAGCTCGGCGTGATCGCCTACGAAGGCGACGGGAGCATCACGGGAGACAGCTTGCGTTTTGGCATGGCGCCTCTGGCCAACAGTGATCGCCTCAGTGATGGCGTGAATCCCCTCGACAACTTCTTCAACTCGTCGCGTTCCCGACTGGGCACCGCGGTGAGCGTCGCGGGTGACTTGCCCCAGACCACGGGCGGAAATGGCTCGTTGAGCGGTGTCGACATGGACATCGTGAACATCACGAGCCGCGTCACCGGGGGACAAACGTCGGCCGACATCCAGGCGACCAGCACGGGCGACCAGTACTACCTGGGCGCCTTCATCACCTCGATCTCGACCTTCAAGCCCGACTTCACCACTTCGACGAAGAGCGTCGTGGACGTGAACGGTGGCGCGCTGCGGCCCGGGGATGAGCTCGAGTACACGATCGTGGTGACCAACTCGGGAAATGACACCTCGGTGCGCACCGTGCTCAACGACGTGATCCCCACGGGAACGACCTGGGTGCCTGGATCCATCTCCATCTCCGCTGGTCCAAACACCGGCGCGAAGTCAGACGCCATCGATGGGGATCAGGGCGAGTTCGTCAACGGTACACGCACCATGACGGTGCGCCTGGGCACGGGCGCCAACGCGACTCAGGGCGGCTCGCTCACGGTGGGCCAAAGCACGACGGTGAAGTTCCGTGTCAAGGTCGACGCGAACGCGACCGGTGTCCTGTCGAACCAGGCGTCGATCACCTTCGAAGGGCAGCAAGGCGCGCCGCAGACGACCCAGCCCACCGATGGCTCGGCGGACCCAGGCTCGCAACCGACTGACATCCCGATCGACGACTGCGAAACGGATGCGGATTGTCCTACGGCAACGCCAGCGTGTGACACCTCGATGAGCCCGAACATCTGCGTCGAGTGCACGGATGACTCGTAC
>JAUILJ010000562.1 GCA_030433055.1 Polyangia bacterium | reverse complement strand
GCGGCGGCGGCTGTCCAAACCCAAAGCACGGAAACACGTCCACGACGGCAGGTGATCCCGTCGACTTCTCCAGTGGCAGGGTCTACACGCTTGCGGCGACGGACCTCGTGCTGACAGGACCGATGACGTTCGTCGTTCAGCGCAGCTATGACTCCCTCCGCCGCGATCGCGACATCGGCCTTGGACCCGGCTGGAGTCACACACTCAGCTGGCAGCTTCATACTGGGCGCCGGCGGATGAAGATCTGGAACGGTCAAGGCAACCAGTTCGAGTTGCCCGCACCCAAAGACGGTGAAACGCGCCGGGTGGAGGGGCTGAAGGTCACGCGGCTCGGAGATCGGTTTCGGGTCACCGACGGCAGCGAGGGCCTCACCTACACGTTCGAACCAGCGTTGCCAGGCGCCAGCACCGAGCGACGTGGGGGCGCGTGGTTCGTGCTCACCTCGGTCTTAGATCCGTACGGCAATGGACTGCGCCTCCACTACAAGAACGGTGAACTGAATGAGTTCTCCGATGCTGCTGGCCGTCAATGCCGGGTGGTACGCAACGGAGACCGCATCACAGCGTTCGAGGTGCGGGGAGCGGGCGGAGAATGGAACCGCTATCGCTCGTACATCTACGACTCAACGAAGAACCTGGCCCAAGCCGTCGACGCCTACGGGAACACCGTAGAATACTCTTACGACGATGCCCATCGGCTCGTCGCTCTGCGCAGCCCCGAGGGCGCGGTCACGCGCTACCGTTACAACGACGCAGGTCGCTGCTTCGAGACCTGGTGCGAGGTACCCAACGGAGATTCTTGCCTCGAGGAATCGGCTCCCGAGACGCTCGCCGATGGAACTCCCGCCAAGGGATTCCTTCACCACCGCATCGACTACGGTGCCGATGGCTACGTCGAGGTCATCACCTCCCGAGGTCTTCGCCGCTACTTCCTCAACGGCGGTGTGCTCGAGCGCGCCATATTCGGTGATGGGGTGCACGAGACGACCTACGACGCACGGGGCAACCGCGTTGGGTACGAGGACGGAGTGGGCGCAGAGTGGGAGTGGAGTCACAACGAAGATGGGCTCTGCACTCACGAGAAGGATCCCCTCGGAAACATTACGAGATGGACCTACGATGCTCGCGGCCACCTGCTGAAGGCCGAGTACCCGACCAACACGCTGGACTACATCCGCAACCCCCAGGGAGACGTACTGAGCGTCTCGGATCGCGTCGGCCCACTGGTGTCCTATGAGCGGGACGCGCTGGGCCAAATCGTGAAGGCTACGCATTCGAGCGGCACGACTCGGATGGAGTACGACGCGCACGGAAACACGGTCCAGATCACTGAACCGAACGGGGGTGTTCGTCGCTTCGAGTACGACTTCTTCGGGCTTCTGCTCGCGGAGGTAGACGAGCGAGGGTTTCGGACGGAGTACACCTACGGCAAGCAAAGGGAACTCCTCTCGATCACGATGGCGGATGGAGGCCGGCTCGACTACGGGTACGACAGGGAGGGACACCTAACCAGCATTCGTTCTCCGCTGGGTAGCCAGTACTTGTTCTGGGGCGGCTACGACATGGTCCACACCGTGCGGAAGAACAACGGTGAGGAGGTGTACTTCCGCTACGACCGCGAAGGCGATCTGGTACGCGTCCAGAACGCTTCGGGTGATAGCCATCGCATCCTACGCGACGCCGAAGGCAGAGTCGTCGAAGAGCAGACCTTCGACGGACGCACTCAACGCTACACGGTGGACGTGATGGGCCGCTTGACGCGAGTCGAGGATCCAAGCGGCCAGCTCACCGACATCACCTATGACGCGCTGGGGCGCATCGCTCAACGCGAGCTACCTGACGGCACGACAGAGACATTTGAATACGATTGGCTCGGTCGCGTACTACGGTCGAGCAACGGAGAAGTCGAAAACGAGTTCTCCTATGATCCGCGGGGAGAGCTGCTGTTCGAGCGCCAGCGGCACGCAGGGTACTCCGACAGCATCGAGAGTAAATTCGGCGAGTGCGGACTGACAACGATGACCTCGTCTCGAGGACTAGAGCTCGAGCAACTATACGCCGGGACCCACCGCCCCACAGGGCTGCGTCTGGGCGACACACAAGTCGGCCTCACCTGGAACGAGACGGACAACCTCGTCGAGACGCGGTTCGCCGGCGGATCCCGGATCCGCGCGACCTTCGACGCGATGCAACGGATCGTGTTTCGCTACGTCGAGAAGCCTGGAATCACGACCTCTGAGCCGGAGTGGGTTGGTCGCAATCCCTCGGCTGTGCTGGAGCAGGCCTTCACCTGGGTCGTGGGCACCGAGCTACCAGCCACCGCTGCCGACAACTTCCAGGGCACGACTAGCTTCGAGCACGATCCCCTGGGCCAGATCCTCAAGCGGGACCCATCACAGTTCCCCGGGGAACACTTCGGCTACGGCGCCGACGGCAGAGTGCAGCGAGCAGGGCGAGCCCACACCTACGTGGCCGGCGGCCGAGTCGTTCAGGTCGGCGCCACGGAGTACGACTACGACGAGTCCAACCGAGTGGTAGAGAAGCGCGTACCCACGCAAGAAGGCGTCGATCACTACACCTTCGAGTGGAACGGCGCTGGCCTGCTCGCTGCGGTCGACCTCCCCGGCGGCTCACGCATCGAAAACACCTACGACACCTTCGCTCGACGCATCGAGAAGCGAGAGCTCGACCGCGATGGTGCGCTAGTGGCGCGCACCCAGTTCGTGTGGCTGGGAGCAAACCTGATTCACGAAGAGCGACAGCACCCCGCGGGCGAAGACGGCTGGACGGCCGTGGAGAGCATCAAGTACGTCTATCTTCCCCTGCGCAGGACCCCCTTCGCGCACCAGCGCACCGTGAACGGAGTCCAGGAACCGTGGGCGTTCTACGTCAGTGATACTACCGGACGCGCGCAAGCTCTCGTTGACGAGCAAGGCAACTTGCTCGCGCGATACGACACCGAGTCGTTCGGCCACATGACCCCCATTGGCCCTAGCCACACGGAAACAAAAGCCAGGTTCACGGGGCACTGGGAGGAGCCAGAGACGGGACTGTTCTACAACCGATATCGCTTCTACGACCCCGAAGCTGCGCGCTATCTCTCCCCGGAACCCGCGGGTCTCGCCGGGGGAATCGACACGTTCGGCTACGCGCGCAATCGACCCTTCGACTGGATCGATCCAGACGGTCGCGCCGGGATGCAGGCGCATGGCTCTGGCACACCTCCGCGTGGGAGCGCCAGCACCGAGGGGATCCCTTCCGATGAGGTGTACATCCACCCCGTGGTCGCGGGCTGCTTGGCCGACCCGTCCTTGGCGACCTCGTACGGGCGCCCCAGGAGTCCTGCCGCGTGCGCAGAGCCCCGCCACCTATCGGACTACCTCAAGAGCCGCGAGCCTCCACCAATCGACCCGAAGGACATCAAGACGGTTCAGAAGCACCTCAAGGACTACAAGGTCGCAGCGAAGCAGAAGAACAATGGAAAGCCGCGCGCTCCGTGCCCGAACTGCAGCCAGATGTTCGCCAACTTGATGGCAAAGTATGGTGCCCCTCCCGAAGGGAACATCGCGAAGGGAGGCACCGCGTGGAACTCACTCGAGAAGAACTACGTGAACTTCACTCCGCCCGCTGCTGGCGCTGCGGGTCAAGGCCCCGGCGGCAAGGCCTACACCTCATATTCCCAGGCAATGGCACAGTTCGGTGGATGAGCGATGGCAGCGGTTTCAGAATCTGTACGGAAACTGAAGAAGGCGCTGGCCGACGCGTCGGCCTCTCAGCAATGGGACGCAGTGGTCCAGGCCGCCGTCGAGGCCTTCACCAAGGCCAACAGCGGCGCAGAGATCAAGCAGATCGTCGGGCTCCCAGGCATGGAAGAGGGTTTCCTGGGGGAGGCCGATGCGGGGGCTGAGATCGCGAGCGCGCTCTTGGATCGGGCCGCTCGTTTCGACGACCCCAGCGACAAGACCCAGGCGTGCGCGTGGCTCCTGCGGGCCGCGGCGTTCCGTCCGCTGTGCTGCGTCGCGCCAGATGCGGCCCGTGCCACGTTCCTGCCCAAGGCCGACGTCGTCGAGTTCCTGGCCAGGGCGCGAGAGCCCTTTGATACCTGGCTGACCAGCAAGCCGCCCCAGACGCGAGCGAGCGCCGCCGTCGCGCTGTGCTGGAGCAGGGAGTCGCGAATCTCCACCTGGCTGCCGCTGGCCCAGGCGGAGAAGGACTCCCTCGCCCGCGCCTCGCTGTTGTTGCTCCTCGCCGCGCACTCCGACAGGGCCACGGGCAAGCTGCGGGAAGAACTCGCTGCCCTGGCGCTTGCATCCGCGAAGGGCAAGCCGTCGCCACTCACGTTCGCTGCGTGCGTCCTCGGGAGTCGCCTGGGTCGCATGAACGGCACGCTCTCTCAAGCGTTCGCTCAGCACGTGATGAAAGGCTCGGTGACCCCCAGCGAATGGGGTTGGTTCGGTGCGGACCTGAAGCCGATCAAGACTTCCGTCGCTGCTCTGAGCGTCCTCCGCTGGGCCGAGCTGGAAGACGCCGCCCCGCTCGTGGAAGGATTGCTGAAGGCCAAGCGGCCGAAGGCGCGCGGGGACCTACTTCAGCTCGCGGACGCCCTGACCTGGAGCGCGTTCGAGGCTCGCACCAGCCCGGTACCGAAGACCGGCGTAACAGCGGCGACGCTGGACCCGCTCCAGCGACGGGTGATCGAGGCGCTAGCTGAGCCGGCCTTCCAAGGCCTGGTGCCGGCTCGACTGGGCCTCCCGGGCTACTACAACAGCGAGCTACTCGACTTCCTGGCGGCGACTGAACTGAGCTGGCTTCCTCACCCCCTGAGCGAGAACGACCAGCCGCATTTTTCCGCCTTGGCCGCCCGCGTGGCGTGCGGTGAGCTGAAAGAGCGGAACGCCCTGAAGGCGTTGCTGGAGAGCACTTCAGCCGAGGATGCGCTGCGGCTCGCGTGCTGCCATTCCAGCGCAACCGGCGCCACCACGGAGGCGCTGGGAGCCGACTTCAACGGTCTGGCGTGCAACGAGTTCTGCCTGGCTGTCGTGGCTGCCTCGGAGAAATCCGGAGCAAACGTTCAAGAGGTCCTTGCTGGCTTTTTGGATCCTCGAGGCAACGAACCGTACGCCAACGACAAGCTCTGGGCGAACAAGCCGATCATAGCGTGCGCCCTACTCGACCGCACCAAAGGGGCCCCGAGTGAGACATTGCTTCAGTTCCTGGAGGACGCGATCAGCGCCGCGAGCACTGCCGAACCTCTGCTGGGCCGCATCCGCAAGCTGAAACCAAGCGTTCGAGCGCAACTCATCGGACGACTGTCCGCGAGCGGCAACACGGTGCCTTTCCTGGCGTTGGAGATCAATCCTGCGAGCGTAAGCAAGCTCGTGCGTTTCGCGATCGGACCGTGGGGCAGCACCGAAGGTCCACGCGTGGAGGACGCGCTGGTTTCGATGGGCGACGCGGTACTCGCCCTCATCGCTTCCGCGGACGTCCCAAGCGAAGAGCAACGCCCCATGGTCTCGGAGCTTCGAGATCGCGTGCAGACGCGACTTGCGTCTCCGCGGAAGAAAGGCAAATGAGCCTAGGCGACCCGGAAAACGGGTGGCTCAGCGCGGTCCACCGTCGCTACAGCGGCCACGGCGAGTTCGTATTCCCCGCGGTACCGGCGCTGCTCGAACACTACGCGGAGGTACTGTGCGAGATCTTCCGTCTACTCGGCCAGCCCTTCAGCCAGCCTGAACGAGAGAACCTGCGAGGACTCCTGGAGCAGAAGCTCGTTGATGCCTACGCGAGC
>JAUILJ010000561.1 GCA_030433055.1 Polyangia bacterium | reverse complement strand
CGATGCGCGTGACTTCCTTGGCCAGCGACACCACGTCTTCCGAGCCCCACACGACTGCCGCGGAACCCTCGACGCCCTCGAACGCCGGGGCCAGAAACAACAGAAAATTAACCAGCGCGAAGATCACGAGCATGGCGAACCCTGCCAGGAGAAGTTCACCGAGAGTCCAGGCGCGGGGCTTCTCCGGTTGCACCTTGGAAGTCTAACCTCGCCACGTGGTTCGTGGTTGAGCTATGGCGACGGACGGCTCCTCCCGTGGCTCCCTCACCCCCAAACGAAACGACTCGTGCGAGCGCCAGCCTAGCGCCTAGCCTCGGCAGGCAGCTGTTGGCGTTGGCCATCCCGGCTGCTTCGACCAGCCTGCTCGAGACCCTCGTGTTCCTCGCGGATCGGGTGATGCTCGGGCGCTACTCTCGGGACGCCTTGGCCAGCATGCAGGTCCAAGGGCCCGTCGTGTGGTCCCTGTTCAGTGTGTTCATGGCGCTGTGCGTGGGGGGAGTGAGCGTGGTGGCCCGCAACGTGGGCGCCGAGCGCTTCGAGCGAGCACAGGCGGCCAGTCGGAGCGTGATTCGATTGGCTGGGTTTGCGGGGGTGAGCGTGGCCGTCATCGGCTGGCTCCTTACGCCGCAGATCGCGGCGGCCATCGGCCCTGCTTCGCCCAAGATCCAGGCCCTGTGCGTGAGCTACCTGAGGGCGGCGCTGCTCGGCTTCCCTGGGCTCTTCGTGGCGACCGGAGCGTCGATGGTGCTCGGCGCCAGCGGTGACACGAAGACTCCGCTTCGCGCGGCATTGGTGTCCAACGTGCTCAACGTGGGCCTCAATCAGGTCCTGATCTTCGGCTTTGCGCCGCTCGGTGTGCCGAGCTTGGGAGTGCGGGGAGCGGCAATCGCGTCGAGCATCGCGTTCAGCGTGCAGGCGCTGCTGATCCTGAAGAGCTTGCTCAAACCACACTGCCCCGTCTCGGCTGCGGGCTTCTGGCGGATCCCGGAGGAAAAAGACGTCACGGCGCGCCGGGAGATCGTTCGTCTGTCGTCGCCCGTCATCTTGGAGCGGGTGATCTTTCATCTGGGGTTTCTGGCTTATGCGGGCGTGATCAGTCGGCTCGGGCCCTTGGTCATGGCGAGCAACCAAGCCTTGGTGACCCTGGAGTCCGTGTGTTTCCTCTCCGCCCAAGGCTTTGGCGTGGCCACGTCGGCGCTCGTCGGTCAGTCGATGGGGCGCGGGGAGATCGCGCGTGCGCGCCGCGCAGGTTTCCTCGGGGCGACGCTAGCCGCGACCTTTCTGAGCGCCTTCGGCCTGTTGATCTGGCTGTCGGCTCCCCTCACCTTGCACCTGTTCACGCCCGCAGAAGGCAGCTCGCAGGGGCTCATGGAAGAGGCCCTGAAGGCTGCTCCGCTGCTCGCGCTGTCTCAGCCGTTCATGGCCTATGCTGCCGTGCTCTCCGACGCGCTCCGCGGCGCTGGGGCGACACGGCTGCCGGTGGGGGTCACGATCCTGGGAAGCATCGGCGTTCGACTGCCGATGGTGTTCTGGCTCGGGCTCGATCTCGGCTGGGGAACCTACGGCGTGTGGGGCGCGAGCACGGTGGATTGGATCGTTCGCACGCTGTGCTGCGTGGTGCTGTTCGCCGGTCCGTGGTGGACTCGGGCGAAGGTAGCGGCTTGATTGTTGGGTTCTGAGGCTTCAGCATCGGCCGAGCCTGCGGAAACGGTGATCTGCTTTCGTGGGTTGGAGGCCCCAGCCACGCTCCGCGCGGGTTGAGTCTCGAGGCGGGCGGCTCATGTAGACTCGAGGAGATCCTTGGACCTGCTGCAAGACATACTGGCTGTCGCTCGCTTCGGCGACGCAGAGCTCGGCTACGCCGAGCTGGTGCGCCCGTGGGGGCTCGAGATGGATCCGATGGCGGAGGTCGCGGTGCACAGCCTGCGGCGGGGCAGCGCGTGGCTGCGCCTGGCCCAGCTCGAGCCGATCGCCCTGGCGGAAGGTGACGTGGTGTTGATCCGCGCCGGCGTGGCCCACTCCATCAGCGATAGCCTGGACTCTCCAATCCTCCCCCATCAAAGCGCGCTCGAGGAGATGCCCGCCCGCTTGAGGTCGCTCCCGCCTGAGCAAGCCGGAGCAACCCACATCGCGCTGTGCGCCAAATACTTGTTCCATGAGCTCACCCCCCATCCGTTGATCAGCCGCCTCCCGCGACTGATTCACGTCTCGACTACGCAACCACGCCACGCCCAGCTGGGACGGGTGCTGGATCTGCTCGCTCACGAAGCCGTGGAGGGCGGTGGCGGTTCGGAGCTGGTGGTGCCACGCCTGGTGGACAGCCTGTTGGTGTTCGTCTTGAGGGCGTTCCTCGAGGAACAGCCGACAGGCGCCGAGGGCTGGTTCGCAGCCTTGAAGGATCCCGCGATCCACAAGGCGCTGGCCTTGATTCACGAGCAACCCGCCAAGGCCTGGACGGTGGAAGGTCTCGCGCGGGAGGTCGCCCAGTCGCGGCCGACGTTTGCCCGTCGCTTCTCCGAGCTGGTCGGGGAGACTCCAGTTGCCTACCTGACCCGTTGGCGCATGGCGTTGGCGAGCAAACTGCTTCGAGAGAGCCAGCTGTCGGTCGATGAGATCAGTCAGCGGGTGGGCTACGAGAGCGGGGCGGCCTTCTCCAAGGCGTTCAGCCGCAGCCTCGGGGTGGCCCCAGGGCGCTACCGCACTCACGCGCGGCAGTCCGCAGCCTGAGCGATTGAGACGGGCGGACAACTTCCAGCTGGCGATCTCAATCTGACCGGCTTGCCCATGTCAGAGGCATACGACGAGTTGTTCTCCGTCTGGCTCCCTGGCTCAGGGCAGGAGCCAGGAGACGCGCCGCTGTTCGAGACGTATCTCAACAGCGCCCAGGACACACCACCCGATCAGCTCCAGACGGAGATCCATTTGAAGCTCAAGGATTGAGACGGTGAGACAACTTCTGGAGCGCCACGAGCATTCCGCGTTCAGCCCTTTGCTCGCAGGCTCTGGGCATGTTCATCGTCTTGTTGAAGTTCGCCAATCGGGAAGCCGCCAGCCAGTGGATGGCTGGGCACAACGCCTGGATCACTCGGGGGCTCGCCGATGGAGTGTTTCTGCTCATTGGCAGCCTCCGGCCCCAAGCAGGTGGCGCCATCTTGGCGTACGGCGAGAGCCGTGAGGCTCTAGAGGTGCGCGTCGCGGAAGACCCCTTCGTGGAGCACGGTATCGTCATGCCGGAGATCTTCGAGATCGCCCCGAACCGTGCGGATGAGCGCTTGCAGTTCCTGTGTACCCCGTAGCTTACTACGGGGTGACGGGCTGCTTGCCGGCGTCGGCATCTGGCGCTGCTACGGGAACGCCTTTCAGGTGCCAAATCTGCTCGGGGGTCGGCTCGCGTTCTTTCTGCAGCCACTCCACTACGACCTTGGCCCAAATTTTCCTTGCGGCAATTGTCGGGTGGATCTTGTCGCTCACACGGGGCATGCCAGGATGGATCTTGTTCGTATCCATGAAGCGACAGGGCGCGCTGTTGTCGCGAACGATATCCATCAGCCCATTGTCCATCCCCCAGAGCGGGGTCGCGATCCAGACACACGGCGTCCCGTTCAGGCGCTTGACGATCTTCTTGATCAGCGGGATCCGCAGCGTGGGATCCTTCATCGCCATCTCGTTGGCCCCGAGAGTGATGAGCACGAGATCTGGCTTGAGCTGGGCGATATAGGCCCCGAGATCGTAGCCGCCTGCCCAGTTCGGGATGAAGGAAGCGGTCTTGAAGCGCAGGTGGCTCACCAGTCCGCGGGACCTCAGCTCTTCGTTGAGTGGCACGCCGAGGGCGCCCGCGAACGAATCGCCGATGTGCAGTACCACGCTGCCCTTCGGTAGCTCCAGGGGCGCCGTGGGCGCAGCCTCCGCAGCGGCGTCCGCGGCACCACCCGCGTCCTGAGGGCTCGGCGCCGAGGCATCCAGCGCCTCCGGACTCGGTGTGGTGACAGTGGTCCGAACGACTTCGCTGGTCTCCGCGGGCGCTGGGGCGGGCGCCGGCTCCGGGGTCGCGCTGCTGCACGCAACGCAGCTCACTGCAGCCAGCAGGAGGACCGCGAGACTGAACGCGGCATGGTAAGGACGCTCGGGAGGTTGCTTCATCTCATTGCCTCAGGGAATCGTGATTCGGATCTCAGGGGCAGCAGCAGGAGTTCCAGCCGACGCCGACGTCGCGGTTCTTGCACCCGGCGCCGCCGCTCACGGCGTTGCGCTTGGCGTGGGTGCCCCCGGTGTAGCGATACGCGTGGGGCCGCCCTGGATAGTGAGCGTCGCAGTCCGAGTCGAAGCCCGAGGTGCGGTTGCGAGAGACTGGGCTGCTCTCCACCTCCGGTGGCGGCCCATCGGCTTCGTGCTCCAGCACGCAGCCGAAGCCTTTCTTCTCTTTTCTACCCTCAGGGCAAGGTGGAGCGCCTTCCTTCGCGCAGCGCAGGCCGTTCCATTTCTCGGTCGGCGGGCAGTCGATCTCGAGCACCTCACGCAGGCAGCTGCCGTCCTCGGCCTGCCCCTCGGGGCACGTGACGTCTCCGGGCGTCTGTGCGCAGCGCATGCCGAGGTGAGACCCTTGGCTCTTCGGGGGAAAGCGGTTTCTGAGCGGCGTGCGCATCCATTTGTTGAAGCGGCGGCTCCAGCTGCCTCCGCGGTAGACCTTGGAGAGGTTGTTCGTCGCGGGCCAGGGATAGGGTCCGAAGCTCGTCGACGTCCACTCCCAGACGTTGCCGGTCATGTCGAGCAGGCCAAACGCGCCGGCGGCGTACTGCCCCACTTCACACGAACCTCCTGGGTGCTTCCAGCAGGTGCGCCCGTCTGGATCCTCGCTGCCCCAGGAGTAGGCGCGGTACTCTTCGCCGCCCCGCGCGGCGAACTCCCACTCAACTTCCGTGGGGAGACGGGCGTCCTGGGCCTTGCAATAGGCAGCTGCCTGGTGCCAGTCCACGCAGTTGATCGGGTGCTTGCCCCGGCCTTCCCAGCGGAGGTTGCAGAATCGGCGCCCGTCGTTTTCGGTTCACGACCAATCCTCTGGCGAGACTCGCTGATTCGCGGATTGTGCCGGTTGCCGGGCGGGATTTGCCGTCGGTTCTCTTTATTAGCGCGTAGACGCACGGTATGAGGAATAGTGTCAGTATAGTGGATACAAGCATGCCTCCAATCACCGCTCGGGCGAGAGGGATCATGGCTTCATTCCCGGGAAGGAGGTTGAGAGCGAAGGGGGCCATAGAGGCGAGAAGGGTAAGGGAGGTCATGAGGATGGGCCTCATGCGAATCCGGGCAGCTGCAAAGGCGGCTTCGAAAGCGCTCTTGCCTCGAAGGAGTTGGGTGTTGGCGAATTCGACGATGAGAATCGAGTTGTTGACCACGATGCCGACCAGTAGCAAGGACCCCATCAGGGACTGGATGTTGATCGTTGTGCCAGTGAGAAAGAGGGCGAGAAGCACGCCTGAAAAAGCCAAGGGCACGGCGAGCATAATAATGATTGGGTCGAGGAAGGATTTAAACTGGGCCATGAGTATCAAAAAAACCAACACACAAGCGACAGTAAGGCCAAAGCCGATTTTAGCCGCTCCTTCCCGCATGGACTTGATCGGTCCCTGAAGAGAAACTGTTACACCCGCAGGAAGCTCCAATGTGGCGAGTTTGGCTTCAACATCCGCGGCAACGGACCCAAGGTCCCGTCCTTCAACGTTGATGTAGACATTGTTGACCCGGGTAATGTCGGCATGGGCGATTTCACCCGGAATATTGACGCGACGGATTTGGGC